>CAZXRI010000134.1:0-3864 GCA_964642765.1 uncultured Methanosarcinales archaeon
TAAGGGAGGTTTTAAATGCCTAAGAATATTCCCCAGAAAAAGAATAAGAAGGATAAGAAAGAAATCAATAAAAAAGATAGGCAAGATATTAACAAAAATAAAAAAATCAAGCCAGAAGATAAAAGAGGTGTTGAGAAAATTAAGCTGATTATATTTGACATGGATGGTGTTCTTGTTGACGTGAGCCAGTCATATTTGATTGCTATTAAAAAGACTGCTGAGTTTTTTATCGGGGAGATGATTGATTGCGACCAGATTATCAGATTGAAAATGATGGGCGGGTATAATGATGATTATGATTGTGCTGAGGCAATTCTCAAGAATCACGGCAAGCATATTAGGAAGGAAATAATCATCAAGAAGTTTCAGGAATATTACATGGGGAAAAAGTTTCTCGGGCTGATTCAGAACGAAAGATGGCTTGCTGATAATAAAATTCTTTCTGCCTTATCGAAAAAGTACAAGCTTGCGATTTTCACAGGAAGGCCAAGGTATGAAGCTATGTTTGCGCTCAAGGCTTCAAATGCTGAGAATCTTTTTAAGATGATTGTCTGCATGGAGGATACTCCAAATAAAAAGCCTGCTCCTGACGGCATAAATCTTATAACTAAAAATATGAAGACTAATTATGCAGTTTACGTCGGAGATTCTGTTGATGACTTGATGTCAGCCAGAGCAGCAGAGATTGGCTTTGTTGGAGTTGTCCCTCCTGAGATTGATAAGGCAAGGCATAAAAGCCTGTTAAAGGAAAGTGGTGCAAAGATGATTATTGATAATGTTAACCAGCTTCCAAAGGTGCTGAAATGAAACTGAAAATTTTATCAAGAAATGCAGAGATTCACAGAAAGACAAAGGAAACAGACATTCTGATAGAGTTTAATATCGACGGAAAAGGCAGTTCTCAGATTGATACAGGGATTAAATTTCTTGACCACATGCTTGAGCTATTTGCAAAGCATGGATTGTTTGACATGGAGATAAAATGCAAAGGCGATTTGCATGTTGACCAGCATCATACTGTTGAGGATATTGGAATTGCTCTCGGAGATGCTTTCAGGGAAGCTCTCGGAGATATGAAAGGAATCAACAGGGCTGGATATTTTATTTTTCCCATGGATGAAAGCCTTGCTGTTTCTGCGGTTGATATTTCAGGCAGGCCTTATCTTAGCTTTGACGTGAAGTTTTCCCGAGAGAGAATAGGTGATTTGGATTCTGAACTTGTGGAAGACTTTTTTCAGGGATTTGTAAATCATCTTAAAGCAAGCCTTCATGTAAAAGAGATGAATGGAAGAACTGACCATCATAAAATTGAGGGTGTTTTCAAGTCTGTTGCAAAGGCAATGAAAACAGCTAGCTCTCTCGACAAAAGGGCTTTGGATGAATTGCCGAGCACAAAGGGATTGATATGAGATATTTTATTCTTCTTTTTACGCAAAACTCCTTCAATAAGCATCCTTCCTATGATCCAATGCAACAAGATAAACAGTTTTATTCTTCTCGTCAATACTGAAAATCAATCTAAATTTTCTAATCAGTCTGGTCGACTTATATCCATAAAGGTTTCCTGATAAATAGCCACCAATAGACAAAGGATTTTCTAATAGTTTTTGGATTTTTTTATCAAGTTCATTTAGTAATTCTGTATTGTGCTTATGTTTTCTAAGGGTATCAAGAAAAGTATCTGTTCTTTTTAAAATCCATTCAGGCATTTTTTACAACTCATCAAATAGATCTTTTGCAGATTTAACAATACTAACTCTCCCTTTTTGCATGTCTTCAATACTGCTGACAATCTGTTTCATTGTTTCAGGATTACCCATTACCTCAATTGTCGCCATCATGTTTTCAATTTCTTGCTTGGTTACCATATTCTTTTCTATCTTCTTAATCTCATCATAAACTTGTTCAAGAGTAATAGTTTCAGGCATATACTAACTATTTAATTTTACATCTATTTATAATTTTCCTTTACAACCCAAAATAAAAAGATTAAAATAATCCCTTCTGAATATTGATTATCATCTGAGATGCAATCCAAAAAATTCGGTTCAAAATATGTCCTGAGGCTGGACAAGGGCGAGGAAATCGTCGAGACTTTAAAGAAATTCTGCTCAGAGAATAAAATCAAGCTCGGCTCTGTTATCGGCATTGGAGCTGTTGGAAATATTGTTCTTGGATTGTTTGAAACAGAAACAAAGGTTTACCACAAGAAATTTCTCGAGGGAGATTTCGAGATAGTCCCTCTTGTCGGGAATGTTACAACCATGAAAGGCGAGATATATATCCATCTCCATCTTAATGTTGGTGATTCACAGCAAAAATCATGGAGCGGGCATCTGAATTCTGGTATTGTAAGCGCAACATGCGAGTTAATCATTGATTCAATTGACGGGGAAGTTGACAGGAAGTTTTCCGAGGAGATTGGATTGAATCTGCTGGAGTTTTGAGATTGAAGAATTGAAGAAAACTATTTATATTATTGAGGTTGGAAGATATAGGATTAGAAAATAAAGATGAAGGCAAGTATTTTAAACCTCACAAATTTTTTAACAGAAATGGACTCAGAAACCCTAAACAATTACATCCTTGCTGGAAAAATAGCGGCAGAAGCACGGGAATATGGCAAGTCTTTAATTAAGGAAGGCACTCTTGCCGTCGAGATTCTTGATAAGGTTGAGAAAAAGATTTTCGAGCTGAATGCAAAGCCTGCTTTTCCTGCACAGATTTCGCTGAATGAAACAGCAGCGCATTATTGCTCTGAGGATGATGATAAGACAATCCTGAAAGACCAGCTTGTTTCTCTTGATGTTGGGGTTCATGTCAATGGTTGTATAGGAGATACTGCTGTTACTGTTGATTTATCAGGCAAATATTCTGATATGATAACGGCAAGCGATAAAGCACTGGAGAATGCACTTAAAATAATCAAAACTGGAATCTCCCTCGGGGAAATCGGTCGTGAGATAGAGGAAACAATCAAATCATTTGGCTTAAATCCTGTAAAGAATCTTTCAGGTCATGGCTTGGGGATTTACAGCATACATACAAAACCGTCAGTCCCTAATTATGATACAAAGGAAAAAACTCTCCTCGAGGAAAATCAGGTTATTGCTATCGAGCCGTTTGCAACAAATGGTGTTGGTATGATACAGGAAAAAGGCTATCCGACTGTTTTTACACTCGGAAGAATCCTGCCTTCGAGAGTTGATTTCGTCAGGAAGATTATCAAGGAGATTGAATCTTATGATGGATTGCCTTTTACAACAAGATGGCTTACAAAGAAGTTTTCAAAACAGCAGGTTAATTATGCTATTGCTGAGATGATGAAGAATGACTGCTTATTAAAACATCCACCTCTTGTTGAGATTTCAGGAGGGATTGTGAGCCAGTCAGAGCATTCAATTATCGTCGGAGAAAACGCGAGGATACTTACTAAGCTGGATGATTAGATGCAAAAAAATCCATGCTTATTCTTCCTGTTTTCCTATATTCTCTGCATGCTTCCATTACAGAATCCTTATCTATTTCAATTCCTTTCACAGCCAATAAAGCTGTAATCCTCATCAGAAAACTGTAAAATTGGGTTACATTAGATTGCTTTTCAGTATAGTGCGCCCTTTCAAAATCTATCAGCACAGGATTTCCCCGTCTAATAATGATATGCTTAATAGGATGGTGCATTTCCTCCTTTTTTATTCCGAGTTTGTCAAGAATAATTAATTGCTCGAATATTTTGTTGAGCAATTCAATGGTTTCTTTTTTGCCTGACTTCCGTATATAGTCCAAAATCAAATCTCCCTCGACAAATTCCATTGCAAGGAAATTCCCCGAGGATATAATCAGCTTTGGAGCAATCTTATATTT
>CAZXRI010000135.1:0-3861 GCA_964642765.1 uncultured Methanosarcinales archaeon
TTCCAGACTCCTTCATAAATCCTGCCCACTGTCTAGAAAGATTTCCCTCGCCATGTGTTGTATCCCTATCAGACCTTCCTTCAAAATAAGGCAATAAAGCAGTTATTTCCCTTGCTCCATATTGCTTTAACAAAGCGGCTGTTATAAATAGCTCATTTAGCTCATCATTGAATGTCCTGTCCCTTGTAATCCTTTCAAAATGCCCCTGCAGTTCATAATGGATTCTCCTATCTCCCTCAAGCTGGCTAAGAGTAACATCCTGATTTATATCCATAAACTCTTTCAGAGCATTCCAGAGTTCTCTAAATTTATTCTCTTTAATCATTCCTCCTTGCTGATGCTCAGGAGAGTACGCGACACCAGACTTTAGATGACCTTCAAGCCGCTGGCTCATTAATACTCTTGCAGATCCTTCATCTGTAATTTCACCGGCAATTCTTTTTCTCATTAATTCAAGCACTGCATAATGTGCCGGACGCAATGAGAATGGATCAACTAATCTCTGGGTAATCACAACATGAGTATTTGGCAAATCTTTCTTAAGCCTTTCTTCGACAAGCAAATCCAAGCTGTTCTGCTGAGCATATTTCATGGCATCTGCTTCATCTGTGCTTAGAACCTTAGCATTTATCGCACCGTCGGAATATGCCATATGCACTAAAGGAACATGCATAATATCAATATCTCCTGCACGGGCAAGGGCATTCTCTATATGTCCTGCTAAATCCTTTCCACTTGTGCATCCGACTATCGCAAGATTAGAAATATCTCCCATGATTATCACGCCAAAACAAAGAATAATGCCTGAAGTTTTATAAGCATTTCTATCTATTACTATGCTGAAGTAGTTGCTGTTTCTCTTCTAAGCGTAAAAATCCTTATAGAACTAAGGATTATCGTGAAGATAATAAACGCATAAGCTATCGAGGTAATCATCTCAGCATTCGGGATTTTCTGGCTTGCAATAACCTGAATAATTGCTGCTGCCGCCAATCCTCGAGCAAACACTGCAAAAACAAGCTTCCTCTCTGATTCCTTGAAATTCTTTATAACAATCCCAGAGAGGTTTCTCGAGAGCATAACAGCAAAAGCCAAAACAAGCCCAATAGCCAACGTCCATAGATTATCATAGCTGAACAAAATTCCGATATAAACAAAAAAGAAAGTTTTCAGGAAAAAAGATATCTGCGCATAAAACAACTGCTCTTCAGGAGAGGTTACAGAAAAGCCAAAATCCTTCTCGATATCTTTTTTCCCCTTGTGCATAATCCTCTCAAATGATGAAGTAAGGATTTTTGAATTTTTGAGCACCAATCCAAAGAACAATGCTGCAATTGCTCCATTCCCATGAAGAAACTCTGTTACAACATAGACCATAATCAAATATGCGATTGTCGCCATGTATGACTTGTTGTGCTTCAGGACTTTCCCGACGATAACTATCCAGACAATGCCAGCAATGATTCCAATAAACCCGGCTACTGCAAACAATGATGCAATATTACTGATAACAGATTGCGGGTTAAAGCTTGCAAGTTTGATAATCTCCATTGTCGCAAACGCAAACACAATGCAGAAAACATCTGTTAAGGCAGACTCAATTGTCAGCACAGAATAAATCTCGCCTTTTACATTAAGTTGTTTCAGAATAGGGATAACAAATGAAGATGAAGTTCCGCTAAGAGCAAACCCGACGAGAAATGCCATTGGTATTGTAAAGCTGAATCCAATAAACTTCTCAATTAATGGATTTATTAGCATTAGAACAGCAGCGATAACAATTGTTGAGACAAAGAAATTAAAAGCAGTAACAACAATGCTTGATGAAAAGCCTTTTGCAAGAGATCTGAAATCTATGCTGAAAGCCCCGTCGAAAAGAACAAAAAGCAATGCAAATGCTGTAAAAAAAGGAGCAAACCCTTCAATCTGCTCTGGCGTTACATACTTGAGAACAGGACCTAAAACAAACCCAAGCAAGATGAGGAAAAGCACGTCGGGAACATTGACTTTCTTGAACATGAATTCTGCAAAATAGCCGAATAACAGGATAAGGGCAACTCCGAGAAGGTGATATACTACTGCTTCAACCATAAGTAATCATGACAGAAACCCTTTTATATAAATCTAACTGGTTGAAAAGAGAACACGCAGAATGAAACACTCAATCGGCCTTGATATTGGAGGAACAAAGATTCATGGGATTTTGTTCAGGGAAGATGGAAAAATCCTGAAGCAGGACACAAAGCCGTCAATAGCAGATAAATCTTCCGACGAGATAATATCAAACATTTCTCTGGTTGTTGATTCCCTGCTAAGTGGCTTTGACAAAAAAAAGCTATCTGGCATTGGAATCGGCTGTGCAGGAGTTACCGATATGGATGGAAAGTTTCTGTTCAACCCAAACCTTCCAGCATTGAAAGGAAAGAACCTCAAGGCAATTCTCTCGAAAAAATACAGGATAAAAACTGCACAGGAAAATGATGCAAACTGCTTTGCAATTGCTGAATATTTTTTCGGAGCAGGAAAATCTGAGAAGAATATGATTGGCTTGATTATAGGCACAGGAATAGGAGGAGGGATTATTCTCAGCGGGAATTTGTACAAAGGCTCTAACGGATTCTCAGGAGAGTTCGGACATTCTGTAATTCAACCAGATGGGCCAAAATGCAATTGCGGTTTAAGGGGAGATTTTGAAAGCCTCTGCTCAGGACCTTCTATTATGAAAAGATATTATTCTCTCGGAGGAAAGATTAAGGATGCAAATCCATCAAAAATATTCTCATCCAAAGAACCAATAGCAAAAAAAACTGTTTCTGAGACAATAAAGTTTTTCGGGATTGGAATAAGCCATATTGTCAATGCACTTGACATTGAGCTTATTGTGCTTGGTGGAGGAGTGAGCAACATTGACTTTTACAGCGAGATAAATAAGAGCGTAAAAAAATATTCCAACGAAGCTGTGAGAAAGAATGTGAGAGTTGTGAAAAATAAGCTGGGCGATTCTTCAGGCGCAATTGGTGCAGCTATAATTGGGATGAAATAGGTTAATTGCTAACAAAATAAAATCCCCTACAATACAAACAAAAAAATTTATTATCTGTTAACTAATCCTTTTATCTATGAACATAATCCTAGAGGAAGAAAAACCAGCTGGTATAAACACCACAAGCAAGCCTTCAAATCCATCTATTGATGATGAGTTAAAAGAATTTCTCAATAGAATCCTGCCTAAGATAATTGTCGTCGGTGCAGGTGGAGCTGGAAACAATACATTGAACAGGCTTTCTGCCAATGGGCTTGCTGATTCGACGACAATTGCAGTAAACACAGATGCACAGGACCTTCTCAAGATTAAGTCAAAGAAAAAAATCCTTATTGGAAAAGAGCTTACAAGAGGGCATGGAGCTGGCTCATATCCTGAGATTGGAGAGGCTGCTGCATTGGAAAGCATAGATGATATAAGGAAATCTGTCGAGGGAAATGATATTGTTTTTCTTACATGCGGTATGGGAGGAGGAACAGGGACCGGCTCACTGCCGATAATTGCCGAGCAGGCAAAGCGTTCAGGTGTCCTTACAATTGCTATTGTTACAGTGCCATTCGCAATGGAAGGAAAAAAAAGATATGAAAATGCCATCAGGGGATTAATGAAGCTGGAGAAAAACGTTGATTCAATGATAATTATCTCAAATGACAAGCTTCTCGAGTTATATCCTAATCTTCCCATGTCTCAGGCTTTTTTGATGGCTGATATGCTTCTCTCAAATTCCATTCAGGGGATTATCGAGATGATTACCAAGCCTGGAATTGTAAATCTTGATCTTGCTGATTTGAAAACAATAATCAAGGACATGGGGTATT
>CAZXRI010000136.1:0-3861 GCA_964642765.1 uncultured Methanosarcinales archaeon
TAAAGCCAATCCAACCAATCCATATACAGGAAACTAAGCATGAGGAACCAAAATTACATTCTCATCCAGTGCATGATGAGCATGAACACATAATCAGTCAGGAGCATCATGAACATCATGAGCAATCCTCAGAAGTGTTAATCCAGATAAAATCTAAAGAAGAAAAGCCAATACAGGTTGAGACATATACACAAACATCATCAGAAGAGCCTGCCCAGCAAAAAAGCAGCTGGAAAAGATATGCTTATCTTGCAGTTTTCATAATCGCAGTAATCCTGATTTTCTCGTATCTCAATGCAAAAGACTCTGGTACGCAGGCAGATGTTAAAAAAACAGAGCCTCAGCAATTTATTAGCAATCCTATTCCAGAAAATGCCCCTAAAGAAAACATTGCTGATAAAGATGCAAATCTCATTATAATTACCGACGATAAATGTGCTGTCTGCGATACAGAAAGGATGCAAAGCATTCTTACGAGCTTATTCCCTGAATTAACGCCAAAACTAGTCTCATTAAAAGAAAAGGATGCAAAACAAATGATTAAGGAATTGGAAATAACTGTCCTGCCTGCTTACATAATAACTGCTGACATAGAAAAAAGCCCTGGGTTTGAAGGGTTTAAAGCAGCACTAATTAAAAAATCAGGTAAATTTGTTGTAACGCCTGCAGCATCAGGAAGTAGTTATTTTATTAATCGGGAAGAGAATCAGCGGGAATTTGCACTTTACGTTATTAAAGATGATCCGTCAAATTCACGGACAGAGGAAAATCTCAGGGAGTTCCTAGAAGCTTTTGATGGAGACATTGCCTTTTCTAAAATAGAGGTTTCTCCTGAGCAAAAAGCAGGGCTGAAAAAAGAGCTGGGCATTACAACATACCCAGCCATGCTTATCAACAACCAATATAAGCTTACTGGCATTTTCCCATCAGAAACAGTAAAGGAATATTTCTGCGAGATAAATCCAGACGATAAATGTGATGAAACAACTCTTTCTAAGAAGCTGATATAGGCATATATAGAAAAAGCAATCAAGGAAAAATTATAGAAAAAATAAAATAAAAAATCAAGCTGAGATGTCATTCACAGTCAGAATATTGACGCTGGTTTCTGCTGGCTTTACCTGTGAATCCATTGCTATCAAAAACTGAACATTTGCCTTTGAAGCTGCATCAACCAATGGCTTGTCTGCAATCCCATCAAATATAATTGCATAAACATCTGTCTTATTTGCCAATGCAGTTGCAAGGGATGCTACCGGAATCTTGCCGATAATATCAAGCTCCTTGTTAAGCAAATCAGCTGCTCTTGTTCCGACCAAGTCCTCGAGAATTTCCCTGAAGGTTGTCTTTTCATGAGGAGTAATCTGGGGCTTTTTCACAAACTTAGGAGGCTGCTGCGCCAATGGCTGCTGCTTAGGAACAAATGGCCTGAAAAAAGGCTTTTTAGGCTCTTCCTGTCTTTCAGTATCCTTTGCAAGCTCAAACTTTGCCTGCTCTCCTGTTATTCTGCTTCTCAAAGCTTTGTGGATTTCCTTCTTTGTAATTTCCTCAACCTCTTTTCCGTCAGAAGCTCTTGTAACATAATCAATCTCAGCAACAGACAGCACTTCTTTAAGGATAAGATTTCCTCCTCTATCGCCATCAACAAAAACAGTGATGACTTTCTTCTTGCTTAATTCAATGATTGTTTCAGGAACAGATGTGCCGTTCATAGCTATTGCGTTCTTAAATCCATGCTTAAGAAGATTAACAACATCAGCCCTGCCTTCCACAACAACAACCTCATCAGAATCATTGATGCTGGGACCGGCAGGAAGCCTGTCTTTGCCATATTCAATAACTTCCATAATCCTGACAGATTGTGCAACCTCGTCAGCAAGCTCTTGACTGTCTGGAAGAACACCATCCATCATAGTTCTGAGAAGCTCCTTTGCCCTTTCGACAACTTGGTTTCTCTTGCTGATACGGACATCTTCAATATTACTAACCATAATCTTTGCATTGCATGGGCCAATTCTCTCGATAATCTCAAGGGCAGCAGCAACAATGCTTGTCTCTGCCTTATCAAGGCTTGAAGGAATCAGGATATTTCCTTTTGTCTTTCCTCCTTTAACATCTGTCTGGACTTCAATTCTTCCTATTCTTCCGGATCTTTGAAGTTCTCTCAGCTCAAGCTCTGAACCTAAAAGCCCTTCAGTCTGTCCGAAAATTGCTCCTATAACGTCAGGCCTGTCAACAACACCATCAATGTCTATAGTTGCATTTACAATATACTTTGAAGAAACTGGACTTATCTTTCCCATTTTATCTCACCTTTTAGTTTTAAGGCAAATAGAACTAGTTTCCTTACTCAATAATGCAATCCCTGTTTTCTCGAGGGGGATACATTACAATCTCACACAACCCTACTCTGAAATTTTTTGTGTCATGTAAAGTAAGATAATGATGATAATAGTTCTATCGCCTTTAATTTAATTGCAAAAACCATAATGATTTCTGCTTTTCCAGACACATCGTCTGTAATAATCTTGAGTGAAGCCCGCAACACTAACTCCCAAACTCATTGCCAGCATTTAGCATATGCTCCTTTGAGTACTCTCGTGACGGGCTTTCGCAAACATAGGAAAGAGAGGCATCTTTAAATATATTTTGGTTTTCTATGGTTTAATAAGCAAACTTTAAATATAAGTTATATGACTAAATTATTATAATCAAAGAGGTGTAAACTTAAATGCCCAGAAAATCTCAGGCTGCAATGGAATTTTTAATGACCTATGGATGGGCAATTCTCGTTGTTCTGGCAGCTATAGCAGCTCTTGCATATTTTGGTGTATTAAATCCTGATAGATTACTCTCATCAAAATGCGACTTAGGAATAGAAATAAACTGTTTTAATCATAAGATAGAGCCGACACAAAGCACGCTGGTTTTGGTAAACAATCTTGCAGAGCAGATAGAAATAACTAAGATTTCCGTCGGTGCATGCAGTTCAACATATGCAGGAACAATGAATAATGGTGAGCAAAAGACTTACACGTTAATCAGTTGTACTAATGGCAATGTACAGGATAGATTCAAAGCAGACATTAATATTACATATACTGCAAAATTGAGCGGACTCTCAAAGAATATCAAAGGAAACATTGTAACAAAAGTCGAGTAAACTCGAGTATATCCTTTATCTATTTCTACGTTGTCTTATGTTTGCCTATTATGTTTATTGTTTATTATTTCTCATAAACTCCAAATGATATACGGGTATACAAAAGAGTAACATTTATATATTAGCTATGATTAGGAGTTATATATAGTCCAAAATAGGAAATAAAGAGGTGAATAAATTGGTATTAATAAACAGAAAATCTCAGGCTGCAATGGAATTCTTAATGACTTATGGATGGGCAATTCTCGTTGTGCTGGTAGCTATATCTGCATTGGCATATTTCGGAGTATTAAGTCCGGATAAGTTCCTACCTTCAGACTGTAAAGTTTCCGCAGGAATTGCTTGTGTAGATAAAAAAGTTTCAGACACGGGAATTACTGTAACATTGCAGAATGGGATGGGCATTGATATGTCAAATCTGGTTGTAACAGCTGAAGGCTGCGGACAATCATCTGCACTGGCAGCATTAAATTCAGGAGATAAAAGAAACATTTCAATTGCATGTACACTAGGTGGCTCAAAATATAATGGTGACCTAAGTGTTGCATATACAAATTCTGATACTGGCTTGACACATAATGTAACAGGCAAGCTAGTTGACAGGATTGAATAGGACTGAATTTGTTTTTATTTTTTAATTTTCATTTCAAGAGAAATCCGACACCGCCAGTCACAGACTGGCGGATTGCTCGCTCCCT
>CAZXRI010000137.1:0-3857 GCA_964642765.1 uncultured Methanosarcinales archaeon
TCAAGAAGAATGAAATCCTATGCAAACTCAAGCTGCCTGTTTGCGCTGAAATTGGCTCACGAATAACCTTATCGAGAATGGTAGGAAGCAGGTTCAGGCTGATAGGGCATGGGATTATAAAATAGAATAGAATCTATTAAGGAACAGATTGATTGGGCTTATATATTCATGCACAAAACATATAAACTTCCTTCTTGTTAAAACAGATATGCACATTAAAATCCTCGGCTGCGGCTCAATAGCAAGCCAAAAAAACTGCTCGTCTTATCTCGTCGGAATAAATGATAAATATCTTCTCATGGACATTGGGCCTGGGGCATACTCTCAGCTAATAAAAGAAAAAGTCTCTCAGGAAAAAATCTCAGCAATCCTAATAACGCATACCCATGCTGACCATGCCAATGATTTAGCTGCATTTCTCTGGAGAGCAATGTTCGGCACAAAAAGAAAAAGCCCGTTGACAATAATTGGACCGAAAAGATTCAAGAAGTTCTTCTCGAAAATTGAGCTTTTATATCCGCATATAAAAAAAGCAAAATTCAAAATCCTGATTAAAGAAGCAGATGAAAATGCAAATGCTTTAAATCTCGACGGAATAAAGATAATCGCAAGGCAGGTTAAACATTCAAAATACAGCAATGCCTACCGTGTTGAATCTGGAGGAAAGTCAATAGCTTATTCAGGAGATACAGATTACTGCGATAGCATATTAAAAATATCTGAATCAGCAAACATCCTTATCCTTGAATGTTCCATGCCAGACGGAAAAAAGGTTTCTGGTCATCTCACTCCCAGCGAATGCGGCAAAATTGCCCATAAATCAAATGTAAAAACTCTTGTGCTTACACACACATATCCTGAATGCGAAAGCAAAGATATAAAAACAGATGTCTTCAAATATTACAAAGGAGAGATATTAAACGCAAAAGATTTGATGGTGCTGAAATGCTGAAAGAGACAGTTCTTGCAGAATCAATAGCCAGAATATCAGGAAAAATTCTCGTTGATAATCTCGGGAAAATAAATTCCAGAAAGGAAAAATCACCAAAAAACTTTGTTACAAATGTTGACTTGGCATCTGAAAAGTTAATCATTTCTGAGATAAAGAAAAAATATCCAACGCACCAAATCCTTTCAGAAGAGGCAGGAGAGAAAAAAACAAACTCACAATACAAGTGGATTATTGACCCGCTCGACGGAACGCATAATTATATGCACAGCTTTCCTTTATTTGGCGTGTCAATAGCTGTCGAGCATAAAGGCGAGGTTGTATCAGCTGTTATCAATGTCCCTCTCTTAAACAGGATGTATGTTGCAGAAAAGGGAAAAGGCTCTTATCTCAATGGAAAAAGGATTCATGTATCAAAAACAAATTCTCTATATCATTCTCTTATTGTCATGGACAGCCTTTTTGACAGATATTTTGAAAGGCTAACAGAGTTGCTTGAGAAAATATCTCCTCTTGTTAATGCAATCAGATTCCCCGGAGCAGCAATCATGGACTTATCATCTGTGGCAGTCGGAGAAGCAGATGCTTATATCTGCATACATACAAACCCGTGGGATGTTGCTGCTGGTATGCTACTGATAAAAGAAGCAGGTGGAAAAATAACTGATTATTCCGGAAAGCCTGTTGACCATTACGCAAGGAATTTCATAGCAACAAACAGCCTTCTGCACAATGCTGTCCTGAAGGCACTTAAATAATAAATAAGAATGTGTATAATGCCACTAAAGATTAAGAAGGAAGAGTTTGTAACAAAGATTGATTTTCATGATACTCGTAGAGGGATTTTTATCATCACCTTTGGAATTATCATGGGAATTATTATCTACATCCTGCCTTTTCTTTCTAAAAACATAGCTATCCTCGAAGAGGTTTACCTGACAATATCATTGTATGAGAATGCTCTGTCATCTTGGAAAACTGCTGTAATGATTATCCTGAATAGTATTCCTGCATTGATTATTTCTTTAGGGATTTATTTTATTATCAAGAAAAATACCTTCACGCTTGACGACCAGCATTGCTTTATTGGCTTTAAAAGAAACAAGGTCTGGTTTGATGATATTAAAGAATTGGATCTTAGGGAGTTTAAGAAGTTTGGCTCAGGTAAGCCAACTTATGGGATAATGTGCAATCTAAAGGATGATTCTGAGATTCTTGTAACTCCTTTATTCTCAAAGATAAATGAGATTGATGAGATAGTTGGGTTTTTTAAGAGCAAGGGCTTTTATGTAAGAACAGATGCAGAGCCGCATGATTTAATAGATGAAGAAAAGAGTTTGAATGATTATGTGTTTGAATAAATGAAAAGCAAAAATATTAATATCAATTAACCATATGCAGTATTGCAAATGAAAAAAGCAAATCCTGGGAAATTGCATTTTGAAATCAGTCCATTTCTTACAATCAGTCCGCTTGATTTCAGGTATTATGCTCGGAAAAAGGATTTGGTTGTTAAGCTTTCTCCTTACCTTTCCGAGGAAGGATATGTGAAATATCTTGCTAAAGTTGAGTCTGCTCTTGTTAAGGTTCTTGCAAAAAGGGGTATTTGCCAGAAAAAGATTTCCGACGAGGTTTCAGTAGCCTGCGATAAAATAACTGCAAAAGAGGTTTATGATGAGGAAGACAGGATAAAGCATAATATCAGGGCATTGGTGAATTGCATCAAGAAGAGAATCTCAAAGCAAGCCCAGCCTTTTGTGCATTTCACTTCAACATCTTATGATATTGTGGCAACTGCTGACGCTGTCAGGTATAAGGATTTTACCAGCAAGGTTCTTGTTCCGAAATTAAAGGAGTTTGAGAAGAATCTTATTGAAATTGCCGAGAGGGAAAAGGATACTGTTCAGATAGGCAGAACGCACGGCCAGTTTGCTGAGCCTATAACATTTGGATTTGCTCTTGCACAGTATGTTTCAAGATTTGGCCAGAGAATTATTGAGATAGAGAGAAATGCTAATAATCTCCGAGGGAAGTTTTCAGGAGCAGTCGGCTCTTATAATGCTTCTTCATTAATTTTTGATGAGCCTGAAAAGTTCGAGCAGGAAATAATGGATGAGCTCGGGATAAAGGCATCCCCAACATCAACACAGATTGCAGAGGCTGAGTTTATGGCAGATTACTGCAACTCAATAATATCTGCATTTGGTGTTATTGCAAACCTCTCCGACGACATGAGGCATTTGCAGAGAAGCGAGATTGCTGAGATTGCTGAAAGTTTTGGTGCAGAGCAGGTTGGAAGCTCAACAATGCCTCAAAAGCGCAATCCGATAAATTTCGAGAATGTTAAGTCAATGTGGAAGGTTTATATGCCGAGGATGGTTACGAATTATCTCGATCAGATTTCTGAGCATCAAAGAGACCTGACTAATTCAGCATCAGGTAGGTTTATCGGAGAAATGCTTGCTGCATTTTATATTTCCGTCGAGAGATTGGATAAGGTAATGAAAAAGCTCGTCGTGGACAAGAAGAACATGGAAAGGAATTTCTCGCAGAGCAAAGACATGATTATTGCAGAGCCGCTTTATATTCTGCTTGCATCTTATGGGCATCCTGATGCACATGAGCATGTCCGCAAGCTGACATTGGAGAGCCAGAAAACTGGACAGAAGGTTATTGATTTGGCTAAAAAGGATTCTTCACTGAAACAATATTTCTCGAGATTTACAGAGAAGCAGAAAGATATTCTGAATAATCCTGAGAGATATACCGGGATTGCGTCGAGAAAGACTTCTAAAGTTTGCAGTGAGTGGAGAAAGAAATTAGATGTATAAATTCCTCTCAAAGAATAATAAACTGCCGGTAGCGGGAATCGAACCAACCGCAAAATCGGTTGACGCTTTGGTGCGGC
>CAZXRI010000138.1:0-3842 GCA_964642765.1 uncultured Methanosarcinales archaeon
AGTCATATTCGGTCTCGTGATAGCTATCATGATAATGACAACCCTTGCACATTAAGCAGATAAATGTTTGTATCTTATGGTACAGCATTTTATCAGGCTTTGAATAAAAATGGGACTTGAAGAAGTAAGGAAGGAAATAATTGAGAAAGCAAAGCGTGAGGCAGATAGTTTGCTGAAAGAAGCTGATAAGGAATCTAAACAGCTTGTTTCTGAAACCAAAGACAGGATAGAGGAATATAGAAAATCTGCTGATGTGCAGAGGGATTTGCAGATTGCAAGCATGGAAAAGGTTTATTCTGCAAGCGCCAACGCATCTGCTAAAAGCATAATTCTCGAGAAGAAAAAGGATATTATCAGCAAGTCTTTTGATGAATCAGGAAAGATGATTGTAAAGCAGTCCAAGCAGAAAAGATATGCAGAGAATCTTCTCAGGAAAGCAGAGGCAGAAATACAAATAGGAACAGTTTACTGTAATAAGCAGGATGTTTCAGGCATTTCAGGAATTAAGCCGTATAGTGTATATGCAGAGAATATTTCAGGCGGAATTATTGCTGAGAATACTGATGGAACTGTTCGTGTTGATTTAAGCTTTGATTCAATCCTTTCTGACATAAAGGCTAAGAATCTTCATACGATTGCAGAGATTCTGTTTGGTGTACGAACATGAAAGCAATAAAGTCATGGCAAAATGCAAATGGCAATGGAAGGATTAATGCTATTAAGGAATTCCTGAAGAAGTGGCTTAGCCCTAAATATGTCTATAACTCTATCAAGAACGGTCCAATTTTTGTCGGTGAGTATCCTTATACTTATGTCAGGGGGCTTTACATGATTAACCAGCTTATTAAAAAGGAAGATTATCATAAGCTCCTGAAGATGTCTTTGCCTGAAATCACGAAATATCTCGAGGATAGCCTTTACAAGGAGGAGATTGACAAGCTGGCTTTGAAATATTCTGGCGTTGCACTTCTTGAGAATGCTTTTAACCAGAACACTGTCAGGAATTTCCAGAAGTTAAGGAAAATATCGCCGAAGAAAATCAACATGATTCTTGATGCTTATCTCAGAAGAATGGACATGCACAATGTCAAGACAATTATCAGAGGGAAGTTTACAGGAATGAATGAATCTGCAATAAGGGAAGTCCTGCTTCCGTTGGGAGAGCTTGATTCTGAAAAACTCGGCGGGCTTATCAGGAAGGAAAATATTTCAGGCGTGCTTATGGATGTTGGTTTTCTGGATAAGAATGCTGTTGAGCAGGTTGTATTGGATTTTGAAAAGACGCATAATATTTTTGAGATTGAGAATTTCCTCGATAAGGAATATTATAAGTTCATCTTTGGGTTCAGCAAGAGGATTAAGATGCAGGGGAAAAAGTTCCGCGAGTTTTTGCAGGCTGAGATTATTGTTGCAAATATCCTGATTCTGCTCAGGCTGAAAAAGCTGAAGATGAATAACGACGAGATTTCAAGGTATGTTATATTTACTGATAGGCAAAAGACAGATGCTATCCTCAGGAAATTGGTCTCTTTGCAGACTATAAACGAGGTTATCGACGGGACTTTGGCTATTGATAAGCTGCTTTATGGTGAGCTGAAAAGGTTTAAGGCAAAGGATGGAAATAATGAAAGCGGAAATGCTGATTTGAATCTTATTGAGCTTGAGCTTTCCATGAAAAGGTATTTGCTGAGAAAAACTCTTGTGTTCCAGAATAAGTATCCTTTGTCTGTTGATATTATTTTTGGTTATCTCCTCGGAAAGGAAATGGAGGTAAGGAATCTCGGGCTGATTGTAAAGGGCAAGAGGCTTGGGCTTGACACAGGGTTTTTGGAAGAGCATTTGATTGTGTGATGTTAGAGGGATTAGATTTATGAAAAAAGCAAAAAACAAGGATTATAAAAGTAATTTAATCAGTTCAGAAGTAGAATACACTTTGACTATTGATTGTTTTTTTAATGCTTTATCCTCTGACCAGATAGGGCAATTAAGCTTTAACGCCAATGCAAAGTATTCAATGTCGTCGGAATCTGGAGAAATCTTACAGGCTTCTTTGAAGAATTCTTTAATGTCTTCTTTATCAAATAATAAATCGAGCGTAACTTTTTTTGCGATCATTGCTGAAAATAGTTCATTTGCATCAACGACAATCAGCATTTATACCAAACCTTCTTTTTTTAATCTCGCAAATCTGCCTTCTTTTAGTTTCCTTCCTAATTCAATAGCATCTTTTTCAGTTAGCTTGCTTTTAGAAGAGATAGTTTTAAGGGCAACAAACCTGAGCAATTCTTCTCTAATAGAGTCAGTTACTGCTTTTGATATATCTAATTTAGACTCTTTTAACTCTGAGTCCAACTCATCAGGAATTTCAACTTTTAATTCTGCCATTTCATCATCACAGGTGTTCTTTGGTAATAGTAGATATTTAAATTTTATGCATAAGGTGAATTACCAATGAAAAAGATTGCAGTTGCAGGAACAGAGGAGTTTGTGCTTGGGTTTAGGCTGGCTGGCATAAATGATTCTTTTGTTTTGGGAGATAAGCCAATGGATGTGCTTGCTGAATTGATGAGGAGTGAATTCGGAATTATAATTGTCGAGGAGGATTTCCTGAATATGCTTGATTCAGAGGATAGGGTTGATGTTGAGGATTGTGTAAGCCCTGTGTTTATACCGTTATCTGAAAATGCGTCTCAGGATAGTCTGAGCAGGCTGATTAAGAAGTCTATAGGAATTGATTTGTGGAAGGAGGATTAAAATGGTAAAGTCTAATCAAGGAAAATTAAGGAGAATTTCAGGTCCGGTTGTTACTGCCGAGGGGATTTATGCAAATATGTATGACCTTGTTAAGGTTGGTAAGGAGCAGCTTTTGGGAGAGGTTATCCAGATTAAGGAAGATAGTGTTGTGATTCAGGTTTATGAGGATACGTCTAATATTAAGCCAGGGGATCCTGTCGAGAATACTGGAAGGTCACTGAGCGTAGAGCTTGGGCCAGGGCTTTTAACTTCTATTTATGATGGTATTCAGAGACCGCTTCCTGTTTTGAAGGAAAAGATGGGAGATTTTATCAAGAGAGGTGTTTCTGCTCCGGGATTAGACAGGCAGAAAAAGTGGGATTTTAAGGCGACAGTCAAAAAAGGTGATTCTGTTAAGGGAGGAGATTTTATCGGCGAGGTTGAGGAAACTCCTGGAAATATTCATAGGATTATGGTTCCGCATGGCAAGGAAGGTAAAATCAAGAGCATTTCATCAGGTGAATTTACAGTCGAGGAAACAGTTGCTGTGCTTGATGATGGCTCTGAGTTAAGACTCATGTGTCAGTGGCCAATAAGAATTCCACGGCCGTATACTAAGAAATTAATCTCTGATACTCCGCTTGTTACAGGACAGAGAGTTTTTGATGCTTTATTTCCTCTTGCTAAAGGAGGAGTTGCTGCTATTCCAGGGCCGTTTGGCGCAGGGAAATGCGTTACAGGAGAAACTTTGGTTTTTGCAGACGATAAATTAATGCAAATTAAAGAGTTGTATGAAAAATGCTCTGAAGATATGTCAAATCTCGTCGTGGAATCTAACGAGCATGAGAATTTGATAGAGCTTAAAGAGCCTGTTAAGGTTTATACTTTTAACAAGGGTAGAATAGATGAGGGAATTGCAACGCATGTGTATAGGGGAAAGTCCAGCAGAATTGTTGAAGTCAAAACTAAGTCTGGAAGAAAAGTTAAGCTTACACCTGTTCATAAGCTGTTTAAGCTCGACGAAAATTTGAATGTTGTTGAAACGCAGGCACAGAATCTTAATGAAGGCGATTATATTATATCGCCGAGAAAGATTGAATCTGAATTTG
>CAZXRI010000139.1:0-3771 GCA_964642765.1 uncultured Methanosarcinales archaeon
AGAAGAAGTTATGATATAAGTCCTCCAGGAGGAGAATGTTTGAAAGATACTGCCGAGAGAACAATCCCTTACTTCAAAAAATATATTCTCGCAGATTTGAAAAAAGGAAAAAATGTCCTTGTATCAGCACACGGAAATTCACTAAGGTCAATAATCATGCATCTTGATAAGCTTTCCAAAGAAGAAGTCCTGAATTTAGAGCTTCCGACTGGAGTTCCTGTTGTTTATGAATTTGATAAGAAAGGGAAGATTCTGTCTAAGCAGATTGTCAAGTAAAATAAAAACAAACCTTTTTATAACGTGCTTTCTTCTCGGTGAACTATGTCTCTAACTGTTTTGAATAATCCTATACAAAGCCAGATTCCAATTAAGAGAAGACATCCAGATTGGCTGAAAGTAAAATTACCTTCAGGAGAAAGCTATCAGAAAGTCCGCGAGTTAGTCAAGACAGCAAAATTGCATACAATCTGCGAGGAGGCACATTGTCCAAACATAGGAGAATGCTGGAGTGCAGGAACAGCAACATTCCTTATTCTTGGAGAATATTGCACAAGGCATTGCAGATATTGTAATGTCAAGACAGGAAAGCCAAACGGAATAGTTGATGACGACGAGCCATTAAGGGTTGCAGAAACAATAAAGCACATGGGATTGAAATATGTTGTTATTACATGCGTTACAAGAGACGATTTATCCGACGGAGGTGCTGGAATATTTGTCAGGATGCTTGAAGAATCCAGAAGATTAAATCCGCAGACAAGAATTGAGGTTCTTACCTCTGATTTTCATGGAAATCTTGATAATGTAAAAATTGTTGCAGATGCAAAGCCTGATGTTTTTGCACATAATATTGAATGTGTCGAGAGGCTTTATCCTGTTGTGAGAAGGCAGGGAAGCTATAAGTGGGCATTGGCTCTTTTAAGATATGTCAAGGAAATCTATCCTGAACAGCTTACGAAATCTTCCCTTATTCTTGGCTTGGGAGAAACCCACGACGAGATTCTAACGACAATGAAAGATTTGCGTTATTCAGGTTGTGATATCTTTACAATGGGGCAATATCTTCAACCATCAAAAAGGCATCATCCTGTTATGAAGTATTATTCTCCGTCGGAGTTTCTTGAATTGAAAGCAATTGGGCTGGAGATGGGATTTAGATATGTTCATTCTGGACCTTTAGTCAGAAGTTCTTATCATGCTGAAAAGTGTGTTGAATAAACTGAATTCAAGAGAAATCCGACACCGCCAGTCACAGACTGGCGGATTGCTCGCTCCCTTCGGTCGCTCGGTCGGATTTCTAAGAATACAAATATTCTTGCAGTTCGACAGTATGTCTATACCATCAGTTAAAAACTGATGGAATATTTGTATTTAATTCCTCATTCCTTTTCTTAAAAGGAAATAAAAAAATTAAAAAATCCTAAAAATGAAATTTAATTAGTAAGACTAAATCTTTCCGACCAAATCCAGTCCTGGCTTCAGGGTTTTTGCTCCCGGCTTCCAGCTTGCAGGGCATACCTGTCCTTTATGCTCTCTGACGAACTTTGCTGCCTGCAATTTTCTCAGAATCTCCTCTGCACACCTTCCAATGCTGTTATCATGGATTTCAATTGACTTCAAAACTCCGTCGGGATCAATCAAAAAGCTTCCTCTCAGAGACAATCCTTCAGATTCAATATAAGTTCCAAATTCCCTGCACAACTTTCCTGTTGGATCAGCAGCCATTGGATACTGGACTTTCTTGATTGCCTCTGAAGTGTCATGCCATGCCTTATGCACATAAACAGTATCAGCGCTTACAGAAATAACCTCAGCATTATTTTTCTTGAATTCAGCATAGTTCTCAGCCGCCTCTTCCAGTTCAGTCGGGCAGACAAACGTGAAATCTGCCGGATAGAACAACAGCACAAGCCACCTGCCTTTATAGTCTGAAATCTTTACCTTTTTCGTTTCCTCGTCGTGAAACACCTGAAATTCCATGTCAGGAACCTGCTCTCCTATTTTTACCATTTAAATCACCTCGATTTAACCGATATATAGGAAGGGCATTTGTTATATATAGTTTTTGTGAAGAGAAAGTAATATGTTCAAAAGGCTTAAATCCATCCTGCCTATTTCCAGCATAATGCTAAAAAACCTCCTCATAGACTGGTCAGGAACACTTGCCGACGATATTCTGCCTGTGTTCAAAGCATCTAATGCTGTCCTCAGGAAATTTGGCAATTCCGAGATAAGCCTAGAAGAATTCAGAAAGGAATTTTGCCTGCCATACATGGATTTCTACAAGAAATATATCCCAAACATACCAAAAGACAAGATTGATTCAATATTCAGAAAAGCAATCAAGCCAGAGCTGAAAAAAATAACTCTGCTTGATTGTTCGAGGGAATTTCTTGAGTTTGCAAAACAGAGAAGAATAAGAGTTTTCATCTTCAGCTCATTCCACCATGACGAGCTTGTAAAGCAGATTGAAGATTTTGGTCTTATTGATTATATCGAGAAAATTTAACCTTTCCCGAGAACAAACCCTATTTATCGGAGACATGGAGCATGACATTCAGGCAGGAAAATCTGCAGGAATAAAAACTGCCGGTGTGCTTACAGGCTATCAAAGCAGGGAAACTTTAATAAGGGAAAAGCCTGATTACCTATGCACAGATATTAAAGAGATAATGGTGATTTTAAAAAATGAAAGCAAAAATAACGATAAATAACATTAAGGTTTCCTGCATAATCGGAGAGAAGCTTGCTGAACGGAAAAACAAGCAAGATATATTCATTGACATTGAAATGCATGTGGATGTTTCAAAGGCAGTAAACTCCGACGACATTAAGGATGCTGTTGATTATGAGAAAGCTGCTCTCGAAGTAAAAAGGTTTGTCGGAAAAAGCAGGTATCGTCTGATTGAAACTCTTGCGGATAAGATTGCTATACTCATAATCGGGAAATTTGCTGTCGACGAAATCATTGTCAGGATTAGAAAGCCATCTGCCTTGAAATATGCTGACTTTGCACAGGTTGAAATTGGGAAGAAGAGGAGATAATAACTTTTATTTATTATTGAGGCTCTCTAAGCCTTTTTATTTCATCCCTAATTAATTTGCATTTGTCAAATTTGTTCATGGCTGCTTTAAGAAAAATAAGAGAGAAAATAATTGCAACAAATATTTGTCCCCAGTTTAATAATCCATTTTTTATATGCAAACTAAACAAGATTGTAGGTAACCCACCCAGTGATATACTCAGAAGAGTCAATGCCTTACTTAATTGTTCATTGTGTTCTAAGTCAAGGATATTTTTTGAGATTTGCCAATTTTCTGTCATTCTATTGACACCAAAATAAGGTAGCCGCCAAACAATAACCCGATAGCTGGCAATATTTGATTCTGCGTGGTATAAAGTCGGTCATATAAAGTCATATCACGTTTTCCTTATTTAAGACTTTCTAAAATCTCATTTTCCACCAGTCTTCGACTCTTGCGGAGGATTTTTTTGATTTTCTGTGTCGAGAAGGAAAGTTATTTAATCTAAAAAAATACCTCACTAATAAGACAATGCCAACCTCTTATCTTTTAATCGGCTCAAACATAAATCCTGAGGATAATATCAGGGAATGTATCAGATTGCTAAAGAAAGAATTACCTGTCGGAAAAATCTCGTCTGTGTATGAAACAGAGCCAGTTGGTTTCAAGGCTCAGCCGAATTTCTATAACCTTGCTGTTGAAATTGAGACGAATCTCTCTCCAGAAAATCTTCTCTGGCAATTGCAA
>CAZXRI010000140.1:0-3769 GCA_964642765.1 uncultured Methanosarcinales archaeon
GCAAATACGAAGATAAAACTCCAAATAATAATCCTTTTTTCAGACTATTTACAGGTTATAGAATTGATACACTAGGTATTTATCCATTAGAACAAACTGAGTATAGTGGGATTTCTGGAATAAAGGGGTATGAAACCGAGATTCGTGTTGGACAGATTGACGTCGAGAGAAGATATGATAGTTATATGAAACATGAGGACTATTATCTTGGATATGAAAGGATTATCATAAGAATCAATAATCCAATTGAATTGGAGAATGGAACTGCTATCCCTAAGAGCAAGATTAAAATTTCAACGCCTATTGGAGATCGGAGAGAATCATCTGCTACAAGAGTTGATTATATAAGAAGAGCTGGAATCTGGCTTAAGAAAGATTTAAGTGATATATTGCCAACTGAATGGATTCAATAATAAAACATAGCTAAAAAAACTCCTATATATAATATAGGTTAAACAAGATGGAAGCAATAGTTAAAATTGAAAGAAGCGATAATCTTTTTTTATATACTTATGCACTTATAGAGATTAGCAAGAATAATCCAGCTAAATAAGCCCTGCTTTCTCGTCTAATCCAAACATTATATTCATGTTTTGCACAGCTTGGCCAGATGCTCCTTTAATCAGGTTGTCAATTACACTAACAACAACAAGCTGGTTATTAGAATCAATCTCAAATCCTCCAATGCAGCAGAGATTTGTTTTCTGGACATCATGCAAATCTGGAATCTTGTCGAGGATTTTTACAAATGGCTTTCCTTTATAGAATTTTTCATAAAGCTTGCGAACCTCCTCGGAAGAGATTTTCTTCTTCAGAAGAATATGAGCTGTTGACATCAAGCCTTGAAATGTTGGGATAACATGAGGCGTGAATGATAGCTTTGCTTTGATAACCTGCTCAATCTCGAATTTATGGCGATGGTTTACTATGTTGTAAGCAATGACATTATCTGTAAAATTTTTCGGCTCATTAACATAGCACGACTTTTTTCCTGCTCCTGAATAGCCGCTTTTACAGTCGAAGATTATGTATTCTGCAAATTCCTGAATAGGATAAGCTGCGAGAATGCTTGCTGTTGTATAGCATCCCGGGTTTGCAACCACATTAGCTTTTTTTATTTCATCGTGAAAAATCTCAGGCAGACCATACACAGCTTTCTGCTTCTTATCAGTATGGGCAATTTTGTAAATCTTCTCGTAAATGCTTTTGTCTGAAAAGCGATAGTCTGCACTCAGGTCAATTATTTTGGTTTTTGTATTCTTGGCAAGCTTTGGCACAATGCTCATTGCCTCGCCATTAGGAGTTGCAGTAAAAACTACATCGAGCTCCATCTTGTTTATTTCATCGAGAGAAAAATCAGTATATTTTAAATCCCCAGAAAAATCCTTGTATTCATCCTTAACAGATTTTCCAGCAAGAGAGCGGCTGTTTAGAACTTCCAGCTTTACAGTCGGGATTTTCGAGAGTATTTTAATTAATTCATATCCTGTATATCCTGATGCTCCTATGATTCCTGCTTTAATTTTTGCTGCTGACATTTTTTGTTGAATAAATTACAAACCTAAAACTTCATCAAGAATAGCAACTGCCTTATTTATTTCTTTCTTTCCAACAATCAAGGGAGGCAAAAACCTCAGCACATATTCAGAGCATTTATTCACAACCAATCCTTTATCAAGGCATTTCTCGACGATATCCTTTGCAGAAACATTCAACTCAACACCTATCATCAATCCCTTTCCACGGACTTCCTTTATTTTCGGATGCTTTTTCCGCAGAGAGTTTAGCTTCTTCATGAAATAATCTCCATTCTCAGCAGATTTTTCAACAAGCTTATTCTCGACGATAAAATCAATCACTGCATTTGCAGCAGCACAACTCAAGGCATTTCCTCCGAATGTGCTTCCATGATCTCCATGCTTAAATGCCTCTCGGACTTTTGATGTTGTAAGAAGGATTCCAATAGGAACACCATTAGCAATTCCCTTTGCAACTGTAACAATATCAGGGATAATTCCTTCATGCTGGTAAGCAAAAAATTTTCCTGTTCGCATATTAGTCTGAATCTCGTCAACAATAAGCAGGATTCCCTTTTTCTCGCAGATGCTTTTGACTTCCTTGAGATAATCCTGAAATGGAACAATAATACCAGATTCACCCTGAATTGGCTCGACGATAAATGCAGCTGTTTCATCTGTAATTGAATTTGACAAAGCCTGAATATCATTAAAAGGAACAAAAGACATTCCAGGAACAAGAGGCTCAAAAGGCTTTCGGAACTTTTCTTTGTATGTAATAGAAAGCGCTCCCATTGTTCGTCCATGAAATCCATTAACACATGCAATAATCCCTTTTTTTCCTGTAAATTTCCGAGCAAGCTTAATCGCTGCTTCAATAGCTTCTGTTCCTGAATTGCAGAAAAAAACAGCATTCATTCCTGACAGCTTAGACAATTTCTCGGCGAGGATTATCATTGGCTGTGAATAATAAAGATTGCTCACAGAAATAAGCTTCTTAGCCTGAGATGAAATTGCATCATTTACCTTGCGGTTTGCATGTCCAATTGATGTTGTAGCTATCCCTCCGACAAGATCAACATATTCCTTTCCATGTGAGTCATAAAGATAGCATCCTTTTCCGTGAGTAAAAACAACCTTTGCACGCTCATATGTCTGCAGGATAAATTCATTCTCGAGAGAAATAAGAGTGTCTTTATCAGAATAATCCTTGCTATCGTTTGATGCCATTTCCATTCTTCACTATTTCAGTGCCTATTCCCTTGTCTGTGAATATCTCGATTAAAATGCTGTGCTTCACAGTGCCGTTAATCAGGTGAGCTTTTGGGCAGCCGCTTTTCACAGCATCCATGCAAGCCTCAACTTTTGGTATCATCCCGCTGCTTATAATATTTTGCCTGATTTTTTTCTTTGCCTGCCTGATTGTAAGATGAGCAATAAGCTTTCCCTTCTCGAGGACACCTTCAACATCAGTCAGAATTGTCAGCTTCTCAGCCTTTAATGCAATTGCAAGAGCAGATGCCGCTGTGTCTGCATTTATGTTATAGATGTGATTATCCTTATCAACACCTATCGGCGAAATAACAGGGATATAATCATCATCAATTACACTGAGCAGGATTTCTGTGTTGATTTTTTTAATATCTCCGACAAAGCCAAGCTGAGTATCTTTCTGCTTTACCATGATTAATTTATGGTCTCTGCCTGAAATTGATATTGGCTTTCCGCCAAATTTTTTTGTGAGGTTGCACAGCATTAAATTGATTTCCTCAAAAACATCCTCGACAATCTCTATTGTTTCCTTGTCAGTAACTCTCAATCCATTTACAAACGACGGCTTGAGGTTTGCTTTTTTCATCGCCTCATTAATCTCAGGGCCTCCGCCATGGACAACAATCGGATTTATTCCAACGTGCTTGAGAAGAACAACATCCTGCATAACACTCTTGATAAGAGCAGGCTTAATCATTGCCTTTCCGCCGAACTTAATTATAACAATCTTGTCGGAATACTTGCGGATATAAGGCAGTGCTTCAATGAGTGTAGAAACCTTTTGCTTTAGCTGTCGCATTTTTATTCTTTTTTTGCCGTCGAGATAATTTTTTCATTCAAATCATTTGCGAGCTACTTAATAAAGTTTTTTGTTTTTATTAAAAAAAGTTTTCTAATGGGTGTTTATCAACTATTAGAACTATCTATGAGTAGTAAAAATAGAAAAGCTTATATACTTAGTATAATATCTATGTATTACT
>CAZXRI010000141.1:0-3750 GCA_964642765.1 uncultured Methanosarcinales archaeon
AAATGCACAGGACAAGGCGCATATCTTAGAAGGCTTGCTTATTGCTCTTGCGAATATAGATGATGTGATTAAGACAATCAAGGAAAGCAATGATGCATCGCAGGCAAGGATTTCTCTTGTAGCAAATTATTCCTTGAGTGAAAAACAGGCAACTGCAATCCTTGAGATGAGATTGCAGAGATTAACCTCAATGGAGCAAGAGAGCATAAAGAAAGAGCATGCTGGCTTGCTTAAGCTGATTGCAGAGCTTCAAAGTATTCTTGCATCAGAGCAAAAGATCAGGGACATAATAAAAAAAGAGCTTGCTGAGCTGAAAGAGAATTATGCTGATGCAAGAAGAACTACTATTACCGACGAAGAAGTTACAGATATTGACATGGAAGACCTGATTGAAGAAGAAACAATGGTTGTTACAATAACAAAGAGCGGTTATATCAAGAGGATTCCTATGGATGTTTACAGGCAGCAAAGGCGAGGAGGAAAAGGGATAACAGCAACCTCAACAAAAGAGACGGATTTTGTTTCTGATTTGTTTATTGCAAGCACGCATGATTACATCCTGTTCTTCACAGACAAAGGACAGGTTCATTGGCTCAAGGTTTATAAGATTCCAGAGGTATCAAGGATTGCAATGGGAAGACCTATTGTAAACCTGATTGAGCTTACTTCAGATGAGAAAATCACTGCTTTTGTTTCTGTCAAGGATTTCAATGAATCAAGCTATGTATTAATGGCGACAAGAAAAGGCACGATTAAAAAGACAAGGCTGAGCGCTTACAACAATCCAAGAAGAAATGGAATCAGGGCAATTACTCTCGAAGAAGGAGATGAGCTGATAAGCGTTAGAATATCTGAAGATAATCATGAGGCAATATTAAGCACAAGGAATGGATTGTCTGTTAGGTTTAATGAGCATGATATTCGTGAGACTGGAAGGTCAAGCATGGGAGTCAGAGGCGTTAGGCTGAAAGGAGATGATTCTGTTATCAGCATGAACCTTGTTGAGAACGGAGATACACTTTTTACAATTACTGACAATGGCTATGGAAAGCGGACAAAGATTGAGGAGTATAGACTTGTGAGAAGAGGCTCAATGGGTGTGATAAATATAAACTGCTCTGAGAGAAACGGAAAGGTTGCCACAGTTACAACTATCAAGGATACCGACGAGATAATTATCATTACCTTGAATGGAATCTTGATTAGGATTCATGCAGGGGATGTTTCTGTTATCGGAAGGAACACTCAGGGTGTAAGGATTATAAGGCTTGATGAGAATGACAGGGTTGTGAGTGCTGTTAAGGTTGTTGATAAATCTGAATGATTATTTCTTCTTTTTTTTAATGATGTGCTCATGAACAATAAAAGGCAGTAATAGAAAGAATGAATAAATCCCGCCGCCGAGAATGAAGTCAAATCTTATATCGGCTCCTCTGCTTTCTAATCCATTAATCATCAGGAAAAAGCTCAGGATTGCTGATAGTGGTATTACTGACAGAATCAGCAAGTGATGCTTATGCTCTAAATGTTCTATGTCAGCAATCAGGGATTCAAAAATTACTCCGATAACAAGACCAATTAGCCCAAGCACTAAATAGGATATAAATCCCGACGATATTATAACCAGAGGCATAAAGCCGTATGCAACAAATCCGCTTCCGAGGATTGTGATAATAAGAATCAGCCAGATGATATTCCTGTCCAGCCATTTTACAAATAATGGTTTGTTTTGCTTTGCCCTGATAACAGTATGCACTGTCTTTTCAATACTTTTCTTGTCCCAGATTTCACCTATGTGTGGGCTGTGGATTTTCATTTTAGTATGTAATGATGTCTTGGTTGTATCGGTTTATTGTATATCAGGTGAGCATGTATGCAAGCTCTCTTATGGCTGATGATGCTTTTGAGTTTGGTGCTGAATAAATTACCGGATGCTGGAGATGAAGTGATTTCTGGACGTTTATGTCGTCTGGAATCATGCTGATAACTGCCTTGTTCAGGTATCTTTGCATGTCTGCTCTGGATTCCGAGAAATTTTTTCTTACCTTGTTCACGACAACGCCAATGACAACGCTTCCAAGTTCCTCTGCTGTTTTTATTACACGTTTTGCGTCGAGCAATGCAGAAAGCTCTGGATTGGTTACAATAATTGTCTCATCTGATGCTTGTAATGCAAGGAGTTTTTCTTTTGTGAGAGATGCTCCTAAATCAATAATAGCTATATCGCACATCCCGAGCAATTCAAGCATAAACTCAGGAATCCTGTTTGCATGAGAATCGTTCAGAAGAACAGAGCCTTTGTTCGGGATGAACTTTAATCCTGATGAATGGAGATAGATTGCATCTGATATTTTTTTGTTTTCCAGAATTGCTTCTCTCATTGAAAACGCAGGCGGATTAACGCCTAAATGCAGGCTCACATGCGGGTTGTGCATGTTTCCGTCGAGAAGAATCACGTTCTTGCCTAAATCGTTTAATGCAATTGATAGATTCACAGCTATTGTTGTTTTACCTGTGCCGCCTTTCCCTGATGCAATTGCTATGAGCCTAGTCATCTCTTTTTTCATACACCCTGTTTTTCAGGAGATTTATGAATATGACTGTTTTCTCGTAATATTCCTTGACTGTGTCTATCGAGATTTCCATTACCTCGCCTGTGTCAAGAGTTGTTATCATCCTGACGTGCCTTCTGAATTCCTCTGCACGGGTAAATTCTGACTTGAGCAGCCTTCTCTGGAGTGTAAACATATTAAGATAATCAACGATTTCTTTCTCATAAGAAAAGAGCTTTGTTATGAAGTCTATCTGCATCCCAATTCCCTGAGGATATTCATTGATTAAACCTTTTTTCTTTGCATCTTCAAGGAGGATTAAGCATGCTATCTCGTGTGCATTTATCAGCCGTTCAATAACGCTTCTGATTACGTCAACAGTCCTTGTGTATTTCAGGCTTACAAATACGAGATGGTCTGCCCTTTTCAGTTCGCCTCTTGCTTCTTCAAAAAGCTCGTCCATGTCTAGTGAGCGCATCATGCTTTAAGTTTCCTCATTGGATTTCCCACTATGCTTTCAATATCTGATATAAAAGATTTTGCTAATCCGAGGTATCTTCCTGTTATCTCAGCGGAGATTGTCTTCATGTTATAGCCTTCTGTGCATATTACAAATACATCTTTCCGTGTAAACTCGACAGGGCTTTTTTTGTGCGCTATCAATAGCTCTCTTACTTTTTGCATTAACAGGATATATTCCCGACGAATATCGTATTTTGGCAAACATTCCTGATTGAACAGATGGAGTTTTGTCATGAAGTCATCCTTGAAAAATTCTATCCTCTTGTAGTATGCCTCATAATGAAGAAGGGCTGTCATTGCATAGCTCATCCCGAGGAAAACATTCTCGAGAACAGGCAGGAAAAGCTTTACGTCCCTTAGCATTGGGTATGTTTGGGTTAGAATATGGTCTGCGTGCTTTATGCTTCTCTTAGAAAGCATCATTAACTCGTGAAATCTCTCCATATTTGGCTATGAGGATGAATTGATTTAAAATAATTGTTGTGAAAACGAGATTTTAAGAAACTTTAAATATTCAGAATAAGCTGAAAACAATAGTACCATCCTAAGGTTGAAAAATGGTTTTGAGGCAATTAACGAAAGAACAAGCGAAAGAGGAAGTTAAAAAACTAGTTGATAAGTATAACCGAATAGTTGAATCTGGCTCTATTAAGAGATATAAGGAAGAAGATACAAA
>CAZXRI010000142.1:0-966 GCA_964642765.1 uncultured Methanosarcinales archaeon
ATTTCCTGCTCTATTATTCCTGTTGTTAGTCCCTGTATCTGGATTTTATCTCCTGCTTTCAAGCCATGAGATTCTAGGATGATTTCTGCAACTGAGATTTTTTTAAAGAAGTTTTTAACAACTCCAGCATAAACTTTTCTTGTTGTGGCTTTTGAGCCATATGAATCTGCAAAGTCTTCTCCTGAAGGTAATCCTAAATAAAACCCAGACGAGAAATCACGGTTATAAACCATCCTGAGCTTTTCTGTTAGTCTGTCAGAATTAGATTTTGTGAATCGTTTTTTTTCTGCCAAGTTAATCGCTTCCCGATAACATTCTGTAACTGCCATTACATATTCAGGGCTTCTGTTTCTTCCTTCTATCTTAAATTTTGAGATTCCTGCATCAATCAGATTATCAATAAATGGCAATGCACACAAGTCTTTTGGACTCATTACATAATCTTCCCCGAGGATTAAATCATACTTATCTTCTTTCTCGTGAATTGTGTATTTTCGTCTGCATGGCTGTAGGCATTCGCCCCTGTTTGCGCTTTTCTTGAATATGTGATGGCTCATAAAGCATCTTCCTGAAATAGAAACGCACATTGCTCCGTGAATGAATGTTTCTATTTCCACGTCGAGAGATTCCTTCTTTATATTTTGAGAAATATGTTTTATCTGCTCCAAGGAAAGCTCTCTTGCAAGCACAACGCATTTGAGATTTTTCAGGCTTTTCTTGAGAAATCTGATTGCCTCATAATTTGAGATTGATGCTTGAGTTGAGATGTGTATTGGAATGTTTAATTCATCTGCAATTTTTAACACAGAAAAATCCCATGCAATTATTGCATCTATTCCTGAGGATTTTGCTCTTTTCAGGATTTGCCTTAGCTTTGGAATTTCCTCGTCGAATATTATGGCATTTAATGCAAGATATGCTTTTACACTATTCCTTTTACAGAGAGAAACAACTTTTTTTATTTCT
>CAZXRI010000142.1:976-3740 GCA_964642765.1 uncultured Methanosarcinales archaeon
CAAGCTGAAAATTTTTTGCAAGTTCTCTTAGGTTCATTTCCTTTATCCCAAAAAAAACTGCATCTGCTCCTGATGATATTGCGGCTCTTAGTGAAATCCAGTCGCCTGCTGGTGAGATTAGTTCTGGTTTCATAGAGCCTGATTTTTTATAGGATTTATAATTTTATTCCTTAGCTTAGAGATTAGATTTTCTAAATCAAAATCCTTAAATAATCTCAATAACTTTCTTTTCATCATGGAAGATTCTTTACAGGACAATTTTACCGTCGAGGAAAAGAGGCTAATTAATCCTTATTTCACAAACCTTGACAAGCCGATTTTTGCTCTTACTAATCTTCCTGAGGTTGTGAAAGGCGCCTTATTCTCAAGATACAGCCGCTCAGCTAAAAGCCTGAGGAGAGTTCTTCTCGATGAATTTATCAAACAGCCTGAGATGGGATTCAATGAGATTGTTGGCCATTTAGCAGATTTATCAGGACATTCTTCAGAAAAAGGCAAATCACAAATTATCGCAATAAAAAAAGCAGAGGAATTTTATGAGAGAGTTCTCGTCGGCTACGGAGATGATTCTGTTGCTGAATTAGGAGGAGCAAGTATCGCATGCGAGCAGATAAGCCAGATAGCAGCAAAATTTATTGAGGGAGCAAGAATAGGAATTTCTCCTCTGGAAAAATCAACAAGATATGTCTGGTTCAACCAAAAGCCCGACGGGAAATACCAATATTACAGGGAGCCTGTGCTTATGGATTCTGAGTTTGCTGGAATTTACGAAGAAACTTGTGATATGCTCTTTGACAATTACTCAATGCTCATGGAACCAATGAAAAAATTCTTCATGGAAAGATTCCCTCAGGAAGATGCATCTGATAGGGCATATAACTCAGCTATCAGGGCAAAAGTATGTGATGTGCTCAGGGTTTTTCTTCCTGCATCAACTCTGACAAATGTAGGATTATATGGAAACGGAAGGGCATTTGAATATCTCCTTACAAAGATGTATGCACATCCTCTCTCGGAAATCAGGAATCTCGCCAAAGGAATGAACGGCGAGTTTAATCTAGTGATTCCCTCGTTTGTGAAGAGATGCGATGATAGATATGGAAAATCTGCTCAGGAATTTATTTCAGGAACATGCAACTCTGTAAGGAATTTTGTATCTGAGAATATCTCAAGCCAGCCTAAATTATCAGAAGAGGTTTCTCTTGCAGATTATGACAATGATGCAGAGATTAAAGTCATGGCAGGAATACTTTATCCGCAGACAAATCTGTCAATGGAAGAGGCAAAGCACCTCATGCAAGGATTTTCCGACGAGAAGAAAAAAGAATTGCTCAGTGCCTATGTATCACAGAGAAAAAACCGCAGGCACAAGCCAGGAAGAGCATTTGAAAATTGCAATTATCAATTTGACATCTGCGCCAATTACGGCATTTATAGGGATTTGCAAAGGCATCGGGTTTTAACACAGGAAGCGCAGGACTTGACTGTTGTGCATGGGTATGATACACCTAAAGAATTATGCGATGCTGGTTTTGAAAAACAATATCATGATTGCATGGATGCTGTGAAGAATACTTACTGCGAGATTTACAGAAAATTTCCAAAAGAAGCCCAGTATGTTGTTTCTTTCGGGCATAGAATTAGATGGTACATGAGAATGAATCTCAGAGAGGTTTTCCATCTTACAGAACTGAGAAGCATGCAGCAGGGGCATCCTGATTATCGTAGGGTTGCTCAAAAAATATTTCTGAAAGTCAAGGAAGTCCATCCATCTCTTGCAGAAGGAATTAAATTTGTTGACATGAATTCTTATGGCTTGGAGAGGATTGAAGCTGAGAAGAAGACAGACAAAAAGTTAGATGAGATAAGGATGAGATTTGGAAATTAGGAATATTTCGACTAAGGATACAATAACCTTTATATACATCTCCGTTTTATTTCCGTCTAAATGTCCAAGAAAAAAGAAGAACTTGAAAAGCAGCAGGAACTTCAGGATGAAATAAGGAGAATCAGGCTTCCAAGAGCAAGAGAAACATTAGGAATTCTTGAACAGAGATTAGGCGGAAGCAGGATGAGAGTCCGTTGCTTGGATGGTAAATTAAGAGTATGCAGAATACCTGGAAGGCTGAAAAGAAAGCTGTGGGTAAGGGAAGGAGACATAGTTGTTGTAGAGATTTGGGAATACAGCGGTGATGAAAAAGGCGACATAGTCTATAAATATTCAAAAAATCAGGCATATTTCCTCAAGACCAAAGGTTATCTAAGCAAGCTTGAGCAGACAGAAGAATTCTAATCAGCCAAAGCAGTTTAAGGATGGTAGTAACAAAGATGCCTTCACTACTCCAAAATAGAAATCTTTAAATAACAAATTTCATTCTGCTTTTACATGGCAGAAAAAGACTCAGGATATTTTCTAATGATAAGCACAGTTATTTTAATAGCATTTATCAGCTTGATTTTTGCGACATTTGATTTAGAGGGGAAAAAGCTCATCCTCAACCTTATTTTATTTGTAGCAATAGTTGTCTTAAGCTTGTTTGCATTAGTCGGAATATATTACGGAATGCGCTGGGGCTGGATGATAATCGTCATTGTATTCTCAGTCATTATACTCGACGAGATACTTATTTATCTTGTAATCCGTTCAGTTGATATAATCCACTTAATCCTTGCGTTGGCATCTCTGGCAGGAATCATAATATCATTCGGAAGCATTAAAGGAAGAAAGCTTGCCGACGGAATCCCTGAAGAAAAGATCGAGCAG
>CAZXRI010000143.1:0-3703 GCA_964642765.1 uncultured Methanosarcinales archaeon
TCAGTCCGACAGAAGCAAACTCAATTGAGCTTTTCCCTGATTCACAGGATAAAATCCCATACTGGCATTACATGAGTAGCAGGAACACATGCGGAAATGATTGTGCTTTCTCGACGGAAATGCCTCCATTATGCAAGCAGGGAAGAAACTGCCTCACTAACGGCAGAAATTCTATCGAGGAACAGATGGAGAATTATCTAACTGCACAGCTAAAGAGTCTTGACTTAAATCAAATCCAATCAGGAGATATTCTCGAGGTTAAATCTCTCGGTGAGCCAAAGGTAAAAGCAACTATCCGAGACAATGATGTTGTTATCTTTGCGGCTTATCCACTCTCGATAAAAACAACAAGCAACAGCCATAAAATAGAGCAGTTCCAGATAATACAGGAAACAAGCCTCACAGAGCTTTATGGTCAGGCAAAGAAAATCGCAGAATATGAATCATCAAACTGCTTTATCGGGAAATACATTAATGATGTTCATGTCCCTGTTTATTTTTGGTCGGGGGATGATTCAAAGGAAAGAGATTTGCCGACAACATCAGAGATAAAGTTAATGGACACCAATTATAAGATATTTGTCGTCGAGGATGTGAAAAAGCGGGTTAAAGAAGAAATATCAAGAGGAGTCAGCGATATCGGAATCGAAAACACAAAGAACGTAAGATATCCCCAGCTTGATTGCAATGATGATAAAAACAAGCTTGCATGCGGCTTGCATTACCAGAGATTGTTCCAGCCATTTGATTCACCGCAGGACATTGATGCAAGGCTAACATACAATCCTGCACTTTATGATATTTACTTTGACATCCAGCCCAGAGACGGTGCAGTGCTCAAACCAAAATCACTCCAAAGCCCAGTGCCAATGCTCTCAGGAATAACACAGACTAAAATCTATGAGTTCTCTTATGATTATTCATTCCCTGTCATGATAGAGCTGAGAAAACCAAAGATTAATGGCGACGAGACTTTCAGGTTTGCAGTTGAATCGAATGTAAGGGGAAACACATGCTATTCAAAGCCGATTCCAATCATAAACTCAATATCGCTTTCAGCTGACCTTTCATGCGATGAGGATTTCAAGGATAACAAGGTTGAGATAACTGTTCTCGACGAGATAACAAAAAATCCAGTTGAAGGAGCAGAGGTTTCTTATTTTGCAGGATATGGCATCTGTCCGGGTGTTTTGACAGACAAGGATGGAAAGGTAGTTCTTGGCTATCCTGATTCCAGCGATATTGTATTCACGATAGACAAGCAAAAGTATCTTACCAAGAATTTCAGGACAGCACAATCGCAGGCGTCATTGCAGGCAGGACAGCAGACACAACCAAACCAATTATCCGGATTTGCCACCTTAGATGAGCCAGCAGGCGCAGAATCATCATCAGAAAAAACAACGCAGGAGATATCGCCAATTATTGATAAAGACATTAAAAAATCAGTTGAATTCCGCCTTATATCAGCAAACCTTCTCGAAGAAATAGCTAATCCTTATGAAATAAACAATCTGCGTGAGAACAATTACGAGATTGCAGACAAGGATTACTCTGTTATCATGACTTTGAATAGGGCAGCAGATGATTCAACAGATGAATACACAACAACTATTTACCTTGATAAAGGAGAATCATCAGTTGAAAACCTTGAGATACCTTCTGGAAAATATGAGATAACAGGACAGCTTATACTTAACAAGAATATTATAATTCCCGAGGAGAAAAACAGGCTGTGCATTGACAAGGAAACTCAGGAAGCAGTTGGAGGAGTTACCGGCGGAGTTGCTGGAGGCGTTGCAGCAGGCCAAGTATTAGGAGCAGCTGCCGGCTCTGTTGTGCCTATTGTAGGAAATATTGTCGTCGGTGCAATTGGCGGATATATTGGAGGCAAGGTTGGAAGCTTTGTAGGCGGCTTGATAAATGAATGCCATAAAGAGCCGATTAATTCAGATTGCTCTTATCCAGGAGAATCAGACGATGATTTCAAAAAAGGAGACTGCTATAAGTGGGGATATAAATGCTCTGGCTCATGCGAGGTTGATGAAGACTTAAGCACTGATGCTATTGATTTAGGAAGCTCATTCCCGATAGGAGGAGTTACTCTTACGGATGTTGAAATAACCTCTAACGATTTAAGCAAGGAAAAAATCATATTCTATCTTGTGAAAAGTGATATTCCGACGAGAGTTTACCATCTTGAGGAGATTGGCAAGTATGATGAGTTATCCCAGAAAAATAGGGATGCTTTGCTACCGAAGTTTGACTAATCCAAATATTTATATCTGCATTTGTAATTAAATTGCCTTATCCAAAAAAAGAGGTAAAATGAATCCTGCTCTTGTCAAATATATTAATGACCTTTTGTCGAGAGGCTATTCCAGAGAGCAAATTACACAGGCATTGCTCAGGGCAGGCTATCATAAGGATATAATAGACCAATACCTTTACCAGCTTCATCCAAAACATGCTCTGTTCTCGATAAAGATTGTCATGGGCATAGTCCTGATTTCAGTCGGAATACTTATTGCCGGGTTTGTGTATCTAAATTATTATCAGAAAAACAATGTAATGCCAGTTGAAATTAGTCTCAGTATTTCCCAGCCAGAATATCAATCTGGACATGTTAAGTTTACAGCCACTTTCTCGAGCTTGACAAAATCCAAGGAAAAAATCACAGCAGGATTTTCATATTTTATATCTAACTCCGACGGAGAAACCATCCTGAGAAAATCAGAGCTAATATCATTTGAAACAGAATCCTCAAAATCATTTGCAGTTGATATGCCTGAAAATATAGAGGATGGTGCATATACATTAAATGCCTCGCTGACATATCGGGGGAAATCTGTATCAGCAATCAGGACAATAAATGTTAAATCAAATCAAGTAAAGCCGATAGATAAAAAACAAGACGGGATTTCAAATAATCCAATACAAATTCAGCCAGTAGAAGATAAATCATGTGATGACCTGAATGTCTGCACAACTGATTCTTTATCTGAAAACCAGTGCGTTCACGAGCAGATAATTCCATGCTGCGGAAATTCTCTATGTGAAAAAGGAGAAGAGAACATATGCTCAAAGGATTGCATTCAGGCAAAAAATCTCCCGACTCGGGACGAGCTTTTTTCCAAATCAAGAGAGCTAAGCCAGTCATCTCCTTCTGAAGCAGCAGAATATTGCAGGCAGCTTTTTATTATCCAAGACAGGAATAACTGCTTTAACGAGATTGCACAGGCATCAAAGAATAAGAAATATTGCAGCATGGTTGATTCAACTTATTCTCAGGAAAGGTGCATTATTACACTTGCCAAAGAGCTTTCAATTCCAGATTACTGTGATGATATGAAAACCACGCAATCAAGGGATTCGTGTTATGTTGACTTCATTCTTCTCGGAGATTATACATTATGCGATAAGCTTGTTGACGAGCATCTGAGGGAGACTTGCAGGCTGTTGGGATGAAATGTGGCGAGCAGATGAAAATTAAACAGAAATAATTATAAGAATACTAAAATATTTAGTAAATCTATGGGAAGAGAAATTACTGTTACAAGAGGAAGTCAAATAACTCTTACAAAAGATGAGAGAGAAATGGCAATGATAAAAGAAGGAGACAAAGTTATAATCAATATCTATAAGGATGTTATAACTATACTCACTCGCATAAATAATTGAGCAATAGATGCTCGTTCGTAAT
>CAZXRI010000144.1:0-3699 GCA_964642765.1 uncultured Methanosarcinales archaeon
GCAGTCGGCACACAAATGGGTGAGCATTTTGACATAACAAGGCTGAGGTATCATAAGCTGATTATCATGACAGATGCTGATGTTGATGGAGCACATATCAGGACGCTTTTATTGACGTTTTTGTACAGGCATCTCAAGCCGCTTATCGAGCATGGATATGTATACATTGCCCAGCCTCCTCTATACAAAGTCAAGAAAGGCAAGAAAGAAATGTATGTATATAACGAGGAGCATCTCCAGCATTTGATGCAGATGATTGGAAATGATGGAATAAATATCCAGAGGTATAAAGGATTAGGCGAGATGAATCCAGACCAGCTCTGGGAAACAACTATGAACCCTAAAAAAAGGACTCTTGTTCAGGTTACTATTGAGGACGCTGAAAAAGCAGATGCTATTTTTACCTTGCTTATGGGAGAGGAAGTCGAGCCTCGACGGCAATTCATCATGGAGCATGCAAAAGAGGTTGTTAATCTGGATATTTGATAAAGAATTTAAATCTGAGATTATTTCTTCTCTAGAATCTTGTTCATGCCGTTAAACTCGATATAAATCACTTCATCGCCTTCATTTATCATGGTGATTATTTCAGGAGTTGCCTCTGCATCAATTGTCTCAAAGCTTTTCATGTCCATTATCTGCGCCTTGTTACTTGCCTTTGAGATAATCTGGCCTGTTTTTTTAATGATATCGAGAATCTCCACCTTATCGCCGTGTGCCATTGTCAGGGTTTTATCACCGCCGCCTTCAATGCTCTTGTAATATATCTTGAGTTTTGTGTGAGAGTGAGTTCCATAAGCCACAACTTCTTTTCTCGTTACTTGAACAGGCTCATTGTTCAGCATGAAATAACTTCCACGATTTAAGTCTGATGCAGATGCCATAAGGCTAGAAAAATCCCTATGCCTATTAAATGATTTTGGTTTTTGTTGCAAAGGCAATCAAAATCTTTAAATACATGATGAAAGTGATCCCTGTCTATGGAAGATAAAATCAAAAAGCTCGACGAAATAAGAAAGCACATTGACAGGCTTGATACTGTTTTAATCACAACATTGGCAGAGAGATTGTCATTGATGCCTGAAATTGCACGGCTGAAAAAGGAAAGCGATACACCAATTTTTCAGGAGAAAAGAGAGCAGGAAATAATGAAGAATCTAATTTCAATAGCAGAAAAAAATGGTCTTGAGAAAAGTTTTGTCGAGGAGGTTTTCCTCAGCGTTTTCAACGAGGCAAAAAGAATCCAGCATAATATAATCAAGAAGAGTAAATAAAGGGCAATAATCAAGTGTCTTGTAGTTGATATTTCTGATGCTGACTCCTGAAAATTTCAAGTGCGACAGAAAGTGCGGGAAATGCTGTATTGAAACAGTTGTTCTTTTGTCTGAGTCAGATATTAACCAGATTAAAACGCTTGGATATGAGAAATCATTTTTTCTCGACTATGAACGGCTTGGTCCTTATAGAGGAAAGCCTTCCTTGAAAAAGAATAGGAAGAATGGATGGTGTGTTTTTCTCGATAGGAATAAGGATGGTGTTTTCTCATGCAGAATCTACGGCTCTCGTCCTGATATATGCAGGAAATACCCTTTTTTCGGAGAGAAGATTGAGAGCTGTTTGCCTGAGAAAGGATTTGTGCAGCTAAGGAGAAAGGATATATGAGGATGGTATTATGTATGTCAGCTTTATCTATAATCCATCTGATTTGGTGTTTGAGAATTCAGCATTATCAAATCATTTGCAGCATTTTTTAATTGAATGGAGCCATACATATCTGCAAAGATTTTAACAGCTTCCCGAATATCTCTTTTTATGCCTGTATAACCTCTTGTATCCATAATATCATCATGCGGAAGAACTTCTCTAAAATACCCAGCTGCCCTCGCTAAGATATCGTCAAACTCCAGTCTATTATCAGATTCTGAAATTGGATTAAGTGCTTTGTGGAATTCTCTTTTTGCTTGCTCTGCCTTCACTAAATCTTTCTGATGGTTTCTCATAAAAGCCAGATAATGTGTTGCTGATTCTCTAAATGCCTGTGCTTCCTTGGAAAGCTCTACTTGCATTAGCTCATGATAGGCATAGCTCATAAATACAAGTGATGCTATTGAATAATCATAGCCATTATTTGATATTACAAGAAGATATCTCTCAGTTAACTTCTTCAATGCAGGAATGTCTTCTTTCTCGAATAAGAAAGGTTTGCCAAATAACTTATCTGTTAAGCCTGAAATTGTTTGCTCTCCACTTAACAAGTCTGTAAGTGTTATTGGCTTGGCTTGAATCATTTTATAGACGGGAAATAACATTGAGATTTAAACTTTTTGGTTGTAACCACCTAAACAAGATTACAAATATGCAAATCTCACGCCAGCTTTGTAGAAAATCTCACTCACGTTCGGTTAGCATCGTATGTCGTGTTAAATTAAATTTTCACTTTCAATCAATCCGAGGCGTAGCCGAGACTATAATTTAGAGTTTGGGGCGTTCTATCAAAAGAGCGAATGCAATACATAGCGAACAGGAAAAGGGCGAGAAGTGGTAGAAAGTTTTAAATATTACTATGTATTACAATGGCATACTATGGAAGTTATAACTGTAAAATTTCAGGAAGATGTATTAAAAAGGATAGATGTGACTATATCAGAGCATAATTTTAATTCTAGAACAGAATTTATACGGGAAGCTGTAAGGGACAAGCTTGCTGAACTTAGCAAAGAGGAACTCGTAAACGAATTTCTAAAGTTTAGAGGCAAAGCTGGAAAAAAGACAACTTACGAGCAGAATCTAAAAACAAAGCAGATAATTAGCAAAGAACTAATGACAGAACTTGAGAAACGGTTTAAATAATGTCCTGCGGCTTTATTGTTTTTGTTATGTCTTTGAGATTTTCATGGAAATGTCTATCCTGTGAAACCATTACAACATTATTATTTCTTGCCTGAACAGCATTTAGGCAGTCAACAAACGGGATATTCTTTTCCTGAGCAAGCTGTTTTGATTCTTGATACTCTTCTTTTTTAATTTCAATTTTTACAAGTACATTATTCATAAAAAGAAGGTTTAGCATGTCATTAATACCTTGTTCGTCATAATCTTTTTTTAATTCCCAGATTAATGATTCTGAAAAAAGGATTTTGTCTTTTCTTTTCAGGATTTTCATAAATAATCTGGCTGCATATTCTCCAAGAGGATTGCCTGCTTTGCTTATCCTATCCTCATAGAAATCTCTCCATAATGAAGTGTCAAGCCAATATTTTTCTGGCATTTTTGGATTATTGGCAAGTGGGTTTATATAATTTGTTATGAGCCACTTATAAATTATTTTTTATTTGCAATATGGTAGAAGCCCGTATAATACCCATTCAGTAAATTCTGGACTTTTTTTGTCCATTTGAGAAAGATTAGACATAATTCTTTTTACTTCTGTCTTCTCTTTCTCCATTGTTTTGAGATGTTCTTTGGCTTCGTTAGTCTCAAGATATTCTTTAAATTGCTCAAGTATTTCGTTTATTTTTTCCATAGCAGGTATTTCTCTAACTTTTATCAGTTATTTGTCAATGTAATCTAAATTTTTGCAAATCTTTAAATCTTTTCTCGCCCTATCATCAATAAATCCCTTTGCAAAGCAAAGACAATATGTTCGAAGGACAGCCACAAACTCGTCTTTAAAGTGAAAATTTAATTGTATTTAACATC
>CAZXRI010000145.1:0-3686 GCA_964642765.1 uncultured Methanosarcinales archaeon
CATATCATGCCTTTTTGTCTGACTGCTTAGGTTGCTGAGCTTGTTGAGTTTGCTGGGACGCAAGCTTTGTTATCTTCTTGTTTATATCAAGACAAGCCTTGTAAATAGGCCTTTTCATGTCCTCAGGAAGATTAGTATAAATTCTCTGGATGGCATTGTAAGCTGTTATTGCCTCATTAATATTTTCATGCCTCAGATATTCGTAAGCATCCTTTATCATCTCAATTGCATGGCTGAACGGGCTTCCTTTATCTATTTCATCAAGCTCCTTTGCAAGCTCATCCAAAACCATCCTGACCTTATCAATATCTTCTTGCTCGTATGTTGCCTTTGCCATCCTGACTTTAGGTGCAAAGTCATGCTCCATTATCTCGACAGTCATTGTATCCTTTCCTTTTCTTCTGAGCTCGCTTGCTCTTGCCCTTAACTCAAGAAATTTCTCCTCTAAAGATTGTAAATCTCCATCTATTTTATCATTTGCTGGCCTGCTTACAACTACCATTTTTCATGCCTCTTAATGCTTGTCAGATAGCATACTCATAGAGAAGGTAGTTTAAATAGTTTTACTTGGCTTCCCACTCAAATTCCCTCTCAGAAATCCCAGCATCCTCGGAAATTATTAATTTGATAGAAGAAATCTCGTCTTTAACAGGAGGAAAAATAATATCCCCATTCCTGTGATGGCCGCCTTTAGGAGAGCCTTCCCATTTGATAGGAGAGTATTTATTCCCAAGATTATCCTCGAGAATCGCAACCTTGTCAACATCAAAGTCAAGCGAGCCTTGATGAGTTGTGAATATCAATGAGATTATAGTGTTCTGTTTTGAGCTGATTGTTTTTGGCTCTGCATCAACTGTAACTCCATCAATTTCAGATGACTTCATTTCTGATTCTTGTTGAGTTGGATTTCCAGCAGGATTTTTAGATGATGATTTATCAGGCTGAAATGAGGAATAAACTGCATATCCTAATATACCTACAACAACCAGAAAAATTAAAGCCACAACACCGATAACAACTTTCTCTTTTGTTTTCATTTAGCCCTCTTTGCAGCAGTCAGCAATCTTCTTAATTATTTCTGAAAACTTGCTGAGCGTGCTTTTCGACTCAACTTTTCCAGACTTAATCTCTTCTTTATCTGTTATCTTTAAATTTATCGCAAAGAACAATGAATAAAGGTCAAACGCAGGCTTAAAAAATTGATTTGCCTCGTCCTTGTTTCCCTTGGAAAGCTCTTTTGTGCCAACCTCAATAAGCCGCATGCTGCTCGCTAATAAATGCTTGCTTATGCACCATTCTTCTCCTTCAGGATTGACAACAATCTTCTTGAGCATCTCAATCCTCAGCTTTCTTATGGAATCAAGCATCTCAAGGTATTTCTGGTTGTTTGTTTTAATTGCTGTAAAATAGAAATGCTCCTCGAGGCTGATTAGGTTCATTATGGCTATGCTCAAATCCTCATCTCTGGATAGGTCAACAGAACCTTTTTTCATCTCTGCAATTTTTTTCACAAGACTGTCAATGTCGTTTTGCATTTTTACCCATTGTTATTTCATTACAAGGAATAGTATAATCCCTGTAAGAATTAATGCTCCTAATGTTAGTGCAATTCCCTGATATGGAAACATTACCTTGTCATTGTTTTTTTTCTTGATGAAAGTATGAAGCCAATAGCCAAGGCAGGTTACAATCCCTCCAAGTATGCTTCCAAATATAAGCCTGTCAATCCAGTATATCCTGTTCAGCATTGCACCAGGCTCTCCGAGCAGCAATATAGGAATATAGAGATTGTCTGTGCTGATAAACCTTAGTGGAACAACTGTCAGGAGAAATGATAAGACTGTAATTATGGCAGTCTGATACGGAATAAACTTTTTCTTGATTGCCCTTCCAAACCATAAGCCTGTTGATATTCCAAATGCTCCAACGAAGATTCCAATTATTGATGCATCCATGCCAAAATATTTTGCTGTTGCGGCTGCTGCTCCGACGCCAAGCGTGCATAACGGGCAGTGTGCATAAACTATTGATGTGCTTGAAATAAACAAAAGTACAAAAACAGGAATCAACATAATCAGTTTGATATTTTTCAGCTTATTCATTTTAATACCTTACACCTGAGTAAATATCCCGCCAGATTTTCCTTCTGTGATTCCATAAATTGTAAATGGAGATGTTTTTCTTCCAGGCATTCCTGGAGAGCCTGATGGCATGTTGGGCAATGCTATCCCGCTGATAGTGGGTTTTTCCTGCACAAGCTTAGTAATTGCCTCAACGGGAATATGCCCTTCTATGAAATAATTGCCTATTTTTGTTGTATGGCAGCTTCTCATGTTCTGCGGTATGTTATTTTCATCCTTAACAGCGTCAGTATTATCGACGATTATTGGCTTTACATTGAATCCATTGCTTCTTAGATAGCCAATATAGTTTATGCAGCAGCCGCATGTTGTCGAGTAATAAACCTCTGCTGTGTATTGTGAGTTAATCCTGTTTTGCGGATTCTTGTTTATACTTAGGTAAATTACTGACGACAAAACCAATAATATTACTCCGAAAAGGATTATTACTAGCTTTGAAACTTTGCCAGATGCCATTAACATCCACCTACCATGTTATTTGCTGGTTGAGCAGGCTGTGAAGACTGTAATCTCGTCGGCAATGTTCCATGATGCTCATACATCATTTTTTCATCTTCAGTCCAGCTGCTCATGTCCAGAGAATTTCCTGATGATGGAGAAACTGCAACTGCATTTGCTGTTATTTTCTGGCTGAGAGATGCCACATCTTTTTTTAATGTGGTTATCTGGAATAGCTGGAATGTTGAAAAAATTACCATCAATCCTACTGTTCCTATCAAGAGATAAAGGATTATGTTGTTGTTATCTTCCTTTGCTCTGATTCCGCTTCCTGTTTGATTTGCTATTGATTCAGATTTTAATTCTGTTTTTGTTTCCATTTTTGCCTCCTAGATTTATTGATGCTATTTTTTATTCTCTATTCCTCGATACTTGTTTGAGCCGAGATTAATGTAGTTCAGCTCAATTCCTTTATCTTTCAGGACTTGTGCCTTTGCTGCCATCTTGGATGGAAAGAAAAGTGCCTTCCATTTCCCAAGTTCCTCGAGGATTTGGTCGTCTGTATATTCCTTTCCATGGTATTTGAGAATGTATTTTGCGATTCCTCTCATTGCAAAGCTGTGCGCACATCCGCAGGCAGCTTGACCATTTTCAAAAATAATTGTCTCAACACCGCAGCAATATTCACAGCTTATTTGTGTTCCTACTTTGATATATCTCTGCTGCTCTTCTCCTGATAATTTTATCTGTGTATCTAATGCTCCTATCTTTTTCAGGACAGCATCTGCCTTTTGCTGGTCATTAACAGATATATCATCATAGCTTACACTAAGCTCCTTGCCATAAATTTCTGGGACGCCTTTTGGCAGGATATCTATACTTTGCGTATTCTGAGTTTGAGTGCTTTGCACATTCTGCTGAGGAGTATCAATAACAGAACTTCCTGCTATTTGAGTAATAGAAGATTTCCCTCCTGAAAACTGCAAAAAACTGAACACCATCACAGCCAATGCAAGTGTAAATATAGCTGTTGTAGCCATTAATGTTATTTTGTTTTTATCCATGATTTTAATCACCTTCCTCTAAAGAAAGTGAAACACCATATAG
>CAZXRI010000146.1:0-3655 GCA_964642765.1 uncultured Methanosarcinales archaeon
CATTATGATATTGCAATACACTTGCCGTAAATGGCTTTGAATTACTCTCTTCAGAAACCATGTAAATTCTGCCAGATTCTTGCAAAATCCTTTCTCCATATTGCTTTGAAACTTCAATCGTAACTGTGCCATATCTGGTAGCACGCAAAAATTCATTATCCTTTTCACTATTAAGAAAATGACCAGCTATCTCATAAAAGAATTTTCCGGTAAATGCAAGCAGCATATTATCTGGGTTAGTTGACTCAAGAACATTGACAAGATAGCCATCCTTTATAATGTCTCCGTTCTTATAATTAGTATAATTCTCATGTTTGCTGGATGGCTCACCACCATTAGCCAGCTTCTTAACAAGTGTAACACCTCCTTCAGTTGGAATATAAAGCGAAACTACTTTTCCTCCATTAAGCAACTCAGGAAAACCTTCAAATGTCTCTGGCTTGCTACCGCATCCTGATACAATTCCAGCTAGCCCACCGACGAATACTATGCTTGTTACTATATTCCGCAAACTCATTCAAACCACCAGAAAAAGATAATCATGCTCTATTTAATATCTTTTTTATTGTTTGCCAATTATGTATGCTTACAAGCAGCCTGCAATGATTTCGGGCTAAGGCATGTATCATTAGAAGTTGAATTACCATCATCACAATCTAAATTTACACAGCACAAATATCTCTTACATACTCCATTATCATTATACTGGCATCCGCCGCAGGTAAACTTATCATTCTTGCACAATGCCTGCTTTGTCTTTGGGTTCAGGCATATACCAAGGGTGTCTGCTTTGTCATCCTTGCAATCCTCATTATTACAGCATGCATACTTTAAACATTTTCCATCCTCGAGATATTCACACTTATTGCATGATGTCCTGTCATTCCTGCACAAAGAGTTTTTTGTTCCTGCGTTAATGCACTTGTCAACTGTCAATGAAAATTTATCATCGCAATCAGCATCTTTAAAGCAAACATATGTTACCTTGCTGATGCTTATTTTTGCAATTGAATTCTCTGCTGAAAGCAATGTCAATGTAATATCATCTTTTCCATCTGGCTGAATATCAATATCCTTTGGCTGGTTAATGCCAAGCAGGATTATTTCTTCTCTGGAATTTGATATCTCTGCCGTGCCATTCTTTATCTCCTTGAAATACATCCCATAACTTTTTCCATCTAACTCTAAGCTCGCAGAATTCTTATCATCAAGAATAATTACATTAGAACTAAGGTTTGGACTTAGGCTTATCTTGCTGTTATGCCTGCATTCTGACTTTAATGACTTTGGAAAAATGCAGCTATCCACAGTATTAACAGCATTATCATTGCAGTCAGCAGATGTACAGCACGAATATTTCCTGCATTCATGCAAATCCTCGTCAAGAAACTGGCATTCGCCGCATATTGGCTCAGAACATTTATTCTCATTGCAAACCTGCTGACCTGAACATCCGGCGTCTTTGCAGCATTTATCAGACGTCTCGCCTTTTTCAACAACACCATTTCCGCAGGTTGGCATTCTAAGCCACAGCATTGAGCCGAGAAGAATGATAATAAAAATCAGCAATGCACCAACAGGTATAATTATCTCCCATTTCACTCTTTTCCCGAGAAGAACTGGCTGATTTGCAGGAATCGCTTTTTTCATGGAGGAATCTCCGGAAGAATTCATTGCATCAGAAACCTGCTCTGGAGTATATCCATTCTCAATCAAGACTTTCCTTATCTGCTCCTGAGAATATCCTTTTCCTTGAACATCCCTTATCCAGTTAAGTATATTTTGGTCTGCCATCTCTTTTTTATTGTGAATCCTATTAATTGAATTAATTCAGCATCAAGAATTTAAAGGTTTTTATTTTAAGAAATAATAAAAGATAAAAAGAGAATGAATAAATGAATGAATAATGTTAAAAGCAGATTAAATCCCCTTAGCATCAATAGCAGAGGAAATCCTCTCGAGAGCAAGAATAAATCCAGCTGTTCTCATGTCAACCTTTTTAGATTCCTTTATTCCATAGACATCATTGAAAGACTGAGCCATTATCTTCCTTAACTTCTCATTAACCTCTTCTCTACTCCAATAATATCCTGCCTTGTTCTGGACCCATTCAAAATAAGAGACAGTAACTCCGCCTGCATTTGCAAGAATATCAGGGATTACAAGTTTGTTGCTTTTATTCAGAATTTCATCTGCATCTTCTGAAATTGGCCCATTTGCAAGCTCAAGAATATAGTCTGCCTTAATTCTGGAAGCATTTGCCTTTGTGATTTGATTCTCGAGAGCAGCTGGTATTAAAACATCAACATCCAATTCAAGAAGCTCACTGTTTGATATTTTCTTTCCGCCTTCAAGAGAGCCTTTCTGCTGCTTTATTTTATAAGATGACACAATATCAATTCCTTTCTCAGAATATACACCGCCTTTTGAATCGCTTACTGCAACTATCCTATAACCATCAGAGCTAAGCAACCGAGCAACATGATAGCCGGCATTTCCAAATCCCTGAACAGCAACAGTTGTTTTTGATGGAATAAGCTTCTTGATTTTTGCAAGTTCATGAATAATATAATATCCGCCTCTTCCTGTTGCATCATCTCTTCCGAGTGAGCCGCCCATGCTTAATGGCTTTCCTGTTATTACCGCAGGCGTTATCTTGCTGTTTATCTTGTAATATTCATCAGCCATCCATGCCATTATTTTCTCGTTGGTATAAACATCAGGAGCAGGAATATCCAAATCTGGCCCAATGAATTTGTGAATTGCCTGAACATATCCCCTGCTTAATCTCTCAAGCTCTGTATTTGAAAGCTTTTTAGGCTCAACAACAATTCCTCCTTTTGCTCCTCCGTATGGAATGCCCACGACAGCGCATTTGAATGCCATCAAGAAAGCAAGGTTGATAACCTCATCCATATTTACATTAGGATGGTATCTTATCCCGCCTTTGGTTGGTCCGCGCGCATCATTATAATGCACCCGATAGCCTTTGAAGACATCAATCTTGCCAGAATCCATTCTTACTGGGATTGATACTTCGATAATCTCCTTAGGTGCTGACAGAATTTTCTTAGCATCGTCGGATATTTTAATTTGTTTGAATGCTTTTTCAAGCCTTTTTTTAGAGTTCTCAAAGATGTTTTCCATTTTCGCAATGTTAAAATGAGGTTATTATTAAGGTTTACTGATTGTCCTCGAAAAATTTAGTCAGCAGGCGAACACCCCATCCTGTGCCGCCTTTTGTTTGGTAATCCTTTTCAGACTCAGCCCATGCTGTTCCTGCTATGTCAAGATGAATCCATGGAGTTTCTCCGACGAATTTTCCGATAAAACTTGCTCCAGTAATTGTTCCTCCATAGCCCTTTCCATGCCCTATGTTTTTTATGTCTGCAATATCTGACTTTATCAAATCTTTAAAATCATCATAATAAGGCAGCTGCCAAACTCTCTCTGATATTTTTTCGCCAGTTTCATAGACTTTCTTTCCAAGCTTGTCATCATTGGTAACTAATGCAGCAACTGTTTCTCCCAGACAAATTAAACATGCTCCAGTTAATGTTGCCAAATCAATAATGTATTTCGGCTTGTATTTCTCAATTCCATATCCGATAGCATCTCCCAAACCAAGCCTTCCTTCTGCATCCGTGTTTAAAAC
>CAZXRI010000147.1:0-3629 GCA_964642765.1 uncultured Methanosarcinales archaeon
TGGGAAGAACATATTTTTATGCAAAAGTTTATGCGTTAGTTATGTCCTTGATTAGTGTTTGGATAAATTTATATACCGCAAACCATTCAATTATTTCATGCAGAAGATTGGGTTTATCGGTTCAGGAAATATGGCTTCTTCTCTCGCCAAAGCGATTCTTAATGAGGAGCCAGAGGCATTTATTATAATGAGCGACAAGGATTCAGTAAAACTCAGGAAACTTGAGAACAGCATGCAAATACACGCTGCAAAAAGCAATCCTGAGGTGATTAATTCTGCTGAGATAATATTTCTCGCTGTCAAGCCGCAGGACATTCCTCTTGTGATGGATGAGATTAAGTTTAACTTGTCAAGGCAAAAGCTGTTTGTTTCTATTGCAGCAGGAATTACAATAAGCTATCTCGAATCAAAACTTCAGAAGCAGAGGATTATCAGGGTAATGCCGAATATTGCATGCTTGGTAGGAGAGATGGCAGCAGGTTTTTCTCTCGGCAAATATGCAACAAGGCAGGATGCGGATGCTGTCAGGCAGATTCTTGATTCTGCAGGAAAATCTTTACAGCTCGACGAGAAATTGCTTGATATTGTTACAGCCCTTTCAGGCGGCGGTCCTGCTTATTTTGCTTTTATCGTTGAGTCAATGATTAAGGCAGGTGTTTCAAATGGATTGTCAAGAGAGCAGGCAGAGATTCTTGCTATTCATACAATGCTCGGAACAGCAAGGCTGATTATCGAGAAGAGAATGCATCCTGAACAGCTTATCGGAATGGTTGCATCAAAGGGCGGCACAACAGAGGCTGGATTGAATTCCCTGAGAGGAGACAGGATTGACAGGGCTATTTCTAATGCTGTTAATTCTGCTGTAAAGAGAAGCAGGGAATTGGGACGATAGATTAATAGTTAATGGAATTCTGTGAAAGTTTTATTAATGATTATCATTTTCTCCTCAAAAAATGCATTCTCCAGAACCAAAATATCCCTTAACCAATAATGAGATTGTAGTTGTTCTTCTCGGAAATGCAGGCTATAAGACTGATCCTGTAAGCGGACAAAGAACACAAATGCTTGCAGACTGGTATTTGCAAAGAAAAGCAGGAGCAGGGATAAAGCCTGTGCATTTCTACGGGATAGATATTAATTCATGGAATCCGCAGAATCCAAACATTACACAGATAAAGGAGGATTTTCTCGACGGGCTTTGCTTATTTAGAGATGAATCTATTGCATATGCAATCTCTGACATGGCAATAGGGTATCATGGAAGAAATGGCATTGAGATAAAACACGATTTACAATATACCCAAATTGTTATAGGTACATTACTGAGAAAGCTTAAACATAATGGAAGAGTAAGAATCTCTGCTGAAAATGTTATAGCTGAAAAGCTTGAGAATATTCTGAATGACTCAGGAATAATTGCAGAGAGACTAGGATTTGCACCTGAAGATTATGAGAGAACTCACTGGACAAAGGAATTACAGAGATATCAATTAGAGATGGTTACTGCTGTGAAAAAATAGCGAGATATACTATAGATACATTTTCTCACAAACCGCAAATAATTAATACTCTGCCAAAAATACATTTCTTATGCCAAAAGAAGATACAACAGGAATCACCGTCAAGAAAACATCAGATATGCCTGAATGGTATGGACAGGTAATTACAAAATCCCAGCTTGCTGACTATGCTCCTGTAAAGGGCTGCATGGTTATTCGACCTTATGGATATGAGATATGGGAGAAGATAATGGATTATTTTAACTCTGTGATAAAAAAGCACGGCGTTAAGAATGCTTATTTCCCAATGTTTATCCCGGAATCTTTCTTCAATAAAGAAGCAGAGCATGCGCATGGGTTTGAGCCAGAGGTTGCTTGGATTTCTAATAAGGATGAAAAAAATAAAGACGAGAATCAGCAGGAAAGGCTTGCTTTAAGACCAACATCTGAAACTATAATATATGATTCCTATTCAAGATGGATAAGAAGCTGGCGTGATCTTCCTCTGAAAATAAACCAGTGGTGCAATATTGTAAGGTGGGAAGTTTCCGACGTGAAATTGTTTGTGAGAAGCCGAGAGTTCTTGTGGCAGGAAGGGCATTGCGTTTATGAAACAGAAGAGGAATGTGATAAAGAAACACTTACATTCCTGAATGAATACAAAAAACTCTGCGAGGAGCTTCTTGCTGTTCCTGTCTTAATAGGGAAAAAAACTGAGAAGGAAAAGTTTGCAGGAGCAAAATACACAACAACAATCGAGGCATTTATGCCAGACGGAAAAGCTCTCCAGTGCGGCACATCTCATAATCTTGGACAGGGATTTGCAAAGGCATTTAATATTTCTTATCTCGGGAAAGACGGTGGAAAAAACCTGCCTTGGCAAAGCTCATGGGGTTTCTCGACGAGATTAATCGGAGCATTGGTAATGGTACATTCAGATGACAAAGGGCTTGTTCTTCCACCAAACATTGCTCCGACTGAGATTGTTATTGTGCCGATATTCAAGGATGAAAACAAAGCAATGGTTCTTGAAAAAGCACATGATATTAAATCAAAGCTAAGAGGACATTCTGTTATTCTCGACGACAGGGAAGGATATACTCCTGGATGGAAGTTCAATGAATGGGAAATGAAAGGTATTCCACTCAGGATTGAGATTGGACCAAAAGACATAGCAAATTCTCAGGCTGTTTTGGCTCGGCGTGATACAGGAGAAAAAAAGATTGTGAAGCTGGATAATATTTTTGAGGAAGCTAAAGAAACCCTCATAGACATCCAGAAATCTCTCTACAATAAAGCAAAAAACTTTCTTGACAGTTCAATCAAAAGAGCAAATAGCTGGAATGAGTTCAGGAAGATTGCAGACAGCAAACAAATTGCCCTAGCCGATTTTTGCGGCGAGATTTCATGCGAAGAAGAAATCAAGGCAGAAACAGGCGGAGTTACGTCGAGATGCATTCCATTTGAACAGCCTGATTCAGTCGGAAAATGTGTGCATTGCGGCAAAGAAGGAAAGCATGCTGTTTATTTTGCCAAGTGCTATTGAATATGATAATTAAAAATATTGTAAAAAGCAAATTCATCAAGATATTTTCTAGGATAATCTTAGTTCTTATTATAATTGAATTAGGACTGAGGATTAGCGGATTCTTTCACGAAACCTATCAGGAAAAGGCATTTAACCAAATACCATCAGAGAATAATGATTACTACAAGATTATCATTATGGGAGATTCAATGAGCTATGGCGATGAAACATCATGGCCAAGACAACTTGAAGGCATCCTTAACAATAAATCAGGAAAAATAAAATTCAAGGTTATCAACAAGGCACTTCCTGGACAAACATCAACTAAAATAGCATCCTATATTGAGCATACAGTCGAGAGATATAAGCCAGAAATGGTAATAATAATGTCAGGATTAAATGTAGATAGCAACAAGTTTGAGAAATTCAAGGATTCCAGATTAGGAGGTGCCATTGGGATTATTTCTGAACTTAGACTGTACAAACTTTCTCAATTCTTGATAAAACCTCTTACAGGATCTTTCAATAAGAAAAAAACGGAAGTAAAGAATGATGATGCTCAACAAGAAGAAAAAATAAAAGAAGCTCAAATCAGGACTGCT
>CAZXRI010000148.1:0-3616 GCA_964642765.1 uncultured Methanosarcinales archaeon
AACGCACCGAGCTTTCCGCCAACCATCTCAATCATGTGGCTGATGGTCATTCTCGACGGCAAACCATGAGGAGAGAATATAATATCAGGAACAATCCCGGAAGAAGAGAAAGGCATATCCTCATGAGGCACAATTAATCCGATAACTCCTTTCTGCCCATGCCTGCTTGTGAGCTTATCACCAATCTCAGGAATTCTCTCGTCTCTTACACGAACCTGAATAAGCTTGTTTCCTTCCTCGTTTTCTGTCAAAAGCACAAAGTCAACAACTCCTTTTTCACCGTGCTTTAATCCAATTGAGCTTTCCCTTCTTGTTGATGATGCAAGTGTATATTCTTCCATTGACGATAAAAATCTAGGCGGTGATGTTTTTCCTATGATTACATCCCCTTCATTGACAGATGCTTCAGGGAAAATAATCCCGTCATCTTCTAATAATCTGTAATCATGCTCGCTTTTGTATCCTTTTACTTCCTTGTCAGGAATCGTAACCTCATCAACAAGACCACCTGCATATCTTAATTCTTCTGAAATGCTCGGCCTGTAATAAGTTGAACGCGCAAGGCCTCTCTCGACAGAGCCTTTGTTGAGAATAACCGAATCTTCCATGTTGTATCCCTTGAAACTCATGACAGCAATAACCATGTTCTGTCCGCATGGGTGCTTTTCATATCCAGAGATGCTGTGAGTTATTGTCTGGACAATCGGCATCTGCGGATAGTGTAAAACATTAACATCCATATCCATTCTTACAGGATAATTGCTTACATAAAGTCCTAAAGCCTGCTTCTGGTTTTTAGAGCCTGCGTTTAATCTTGTTGACTGATTATAATTGCCGTAAGGAACAAGAGACGTTGCAAGACCTAACATTGCCAGAGGGCTTATTTCAAGATGAGTATGCTGTGGCGTTAAATCCTTCTCAGCAAATGCAACAAAACAATTCTCTTCTTCAGCAGCGTCAAGGTATTCGATAATTCCCTGCTGTGCCAAATCAGACCATGAAATCTCATTCTTTTCAAGCTGCTTCAAATGCTTTTCATTCAATAAAGGCTGGCCATCCCTGACTATAATCAAAGGTCTTCTTGTCCTGCCTTTAGATATTTCAATGTGCATTTCATTGGAATTCTCGTCATAAGAGAAATTCATGTTGGAAGGAAGTGTTCCTTTTCTCCTCTCTTCCCTGAGCTGCTCGGCAAATGCCTTTAAATTATCAATGTTCCCTGCAAACTTTCCGTTAAGATAAACTTCCGACATTTCAATCACCTTTCAAATATTACAATTGAGCTGGCTTAAGGCCAAAATTTTTCAATGACTTAAGCACCTCTGCTTCATTTGATTCATGTGAAACAGAGCTGAGCAAAGCAAGATTTTTTCTTAGCCCAATGTTAGTTCCTTCTGGAGTTTCTATCGGGCATAATCTTCCGAGATGAGTTGTATGCAACTGCCTTGCTTCAAAATTTTCCTGTGTTGTGCTAAGCGGACTTACAACTCTCTGTAAATGCGATAGTGTTTCAAGGAAATTCAATCTCTGGATTCTCTGGCAGATTCCTTTTCTGCCGCCTACCCAGACACCTGTTGCCATTGCAGAATAAACCCTTGATGTAAGAAGCTTGTCTCTGATAATGACTTTTATCGTCGGGAACTTTCCTCTCTTTACAATTCTCTGGAAATTATATAGAAGGTCTCCGATAAGAACCTTGATATTTACCCTGAACAAGTCAGCGAGCAAATCACCGCTTAGCTTTAATCTCTTGTTCTTGTAATGGTCTTTGTCGTCTACAGGAAGAGTGCCTCTCGAAACATCAATGTATTTCTTGAGCATCTTGCATAAATTTAGCGCTTTTTGCAGCCTGTCTTCTTCCTTAATGCCAACATGCGGCAGTAAATATTTGTCGAGGATCTCTGCCATTCTCTGGACACGGATTTCCTTTGATTGCGTTATTCCTATTCTTTTGGCAATAAAATCAATTGCATCATCCTGTGTCTTTATGCTCACGAACTCATATAGATTTACAAGAACCTCGTCGTATTGCTTCTCTCCTGAAACAGACTTGATAATTTCCTCATCCTTTACAAGCCCAAGCGCCTTGATGACTGCAATAATCGGAACCCTTTTAACTCTTGTAAATGTCAGATAGAAAAGGCTGTCCTTTAGCTTCTCTATGGAATGCGGTATTTTGTATGAGCCTTTTTCTGAGAATAGTTTTCCTACATATTCAGATGTCCCTATTGAATCATGCTCGACAAGGAATTTGTTTGATGCCAAATCCTCTATGCTGATTAGGACTTTTTCTGTTCCGTTAATTATGAAATATCCTCCCGGGTCATCAGGATCTTCGCCAAACTTGATGAGTTCTTCTCTCGGAAGCTTGTGAAGAAGGCATTGCTTGCTTTTCAGCATAATGGGAAGTGAGCAAACCTGAATAACACTTGATTCGCGCTGGACATGGTTGATATGAGCAGAAACCTCGATATAAACAGGGGCTGCATAAGTAAGCTTTCTTAATCTTGCTTCTACAGGATAAATGTTTCTTTCAGAGCCGTCTGCTTCTGTGATAACTGGTTTCTTTACCCAGATTTTGTCAAACCTTAGGCGGTAATCATCAACATTGTGCGGGATTATCGTCGGAACAACTTCCCTGTTTTCGTCAAGAATTGCATTAAGTTCTGTTTCAACAAAATTATTGAATGATTCAATGTTTGAATTTACAAAACTCTGCTCTTCAAAATATTTCTCGATTAATAGCTTTCCATACTTATACATTAGACACCACCCTGTAAAAAACACTCTCGCCTGCCGTCGGGCTTTTTCTTATGATTTTGATTATGTCTCCTGATTTTGTATCGAGCTGTGAGATTGCAGGATCATCCTTGAGAATTTTCGGAATTTCTTTTATTGTTACATTATATCTTGATAGAATTTCATCCCTTTCTTTGTCGCTGACTTTAACATGCTTTGGAACAAGTATATGTTTTGTTATGAGGGGCTGTTTTTTTGCCATTTTTTCACACTCGTATATTAGATGAATGGGCCGGACGAGATTTTCCTGACGCAATTTTATCGTGCCTAATTTTGTGATGTGTCTATTTTGCGGTGCTTCGAACTCGCGACCACCTCATCTCCTTCTAGAGATAAAAGTGAGGTGCTCTATTGCCCAAGACCAAGTCTTTCCAGGCTGAGCTACCGGCCCAATCAGCATGATTTTCGTTGGAATTTCTTGTGATATATTACTATATAATAAAACGCCCTGGCCGGGATGTTCATTAGCCAACAGGATGTCAAGCTTTCTTTGAACCCGGGTCGAAGCCTTTTTGCGCCGAAACTCGACAGGGCTTCATGATAGGCCACTACACTACCAGGGCTTGAACATGAAAATGGCATAGCACTCTCTACATAGTCTTATCTCAGGAATCTTATTTTTTCCGACCAGTAGAAAGATATTTTGTCATTTTTTGGTTTTAGTCAAATTGTGAATATAGGGTGATTTATAAAGGTTACGGTGGGCAGCGAAAAGTCGCTGCATCCCTTGGTGCGGCGTAAAGCCGCACGTGCTCGTCATGATGCAAAAAGGATGACGAGCAGAACCACTTATCAAATCGTGTAATCAATTACTGGT
>CAZXRI010000149.1:0-3613 GCA_964642765.1 uncultured Methanosarcinales archaeon
AGGACACATGGTTTAAGTTGATGGAATTCCTCGACATAATGAAAGAGATAAAAGATAAAACAAGGACAACAATGAGAATTACCCTTGTAAAAGGAATCAACATGGTTGAGCCTGAAGGGTTTGCAAAGCTTGTTGAAAAGGCAGAGCCTAAATTCCTCGAGATAAAAGGATATTCATTTGTAGGAGCATCCAAGCAAAGGTTAGAATCAAAGAATTCTCCAAGCTATGATGAGGTTAAGTTGTTTGCCGAGGAAATCGGAAAGCATTGCGGATATAAATATATCGACGGAAGTGAGCCTTCAAGGGTTGTGCTTTTCATGAAGGAAGACACTCCTGACAGGATAATGGAGTTTGATTAATCATCCAAAATAAATCGGATTTGAATATTCTCCCCTTGTATTAATGTCTATCGAGGTAACCCTGATAAAATATTCATTCTCGGTATCCAAATCCTCTGGCAATTCAATGTAGACCTTTCTCTTTACAGTTTCACCAGAAGGAATGTTTAATAGAACCCTCTTAGGAGATGATGCCAAGTCCTGTGTATAATCATACAGCACAACAGTTGCAGCTACATTCTTCAGAGGAACTCTTCCATCATTGCTGAAAGTAATCTCGACAGGAAGATAATCTCCACCTTGGAATCCAGCAAGGCTGGTTGGAGTGCTTATCTGACCAACAGCAAGCTTTTTCCTCATGCTTCCTGGCGCAGAGCCAACAACAAGAGTATAGCTTTGCTCAGATGTTTCTCCATCCTGATCCTTTGCCTGAATTACAACATTGTGGCTTCCAATATCACTTATTGCAGGTATCCACTTAATTAATCCAGTATTACTATTCATTGTCATGCCATCAGGTCCAGCAATAAAGCTGAAAGTTATAGTTGTTCCTTCTGGATCAAAGGCATCAGCATCATAAACATAATCCTTGCCCCATTGTGCTGATGTTATTGGATTAGATGTGAAAACAGGCACTCTGCCGGAATCACCTACATTAATAGTAACATCCTCGAAAACAGTATTGACTCCGTCGGTAGCTTCAAACTTTACAACATAATTTCCTGACTGGTCAAATCCAGGAGTCCAGCTAAATGCCTGCTGTACAAATCCTTTTCCTGTAACCGAATCAAACTTTGCTCCGCTTGGAATATTAGATGCTGACAGCTTAATCACGTCATTTTCTCCGTCGGCTGTCTTAACAGTAAATTCAAGTGTCTGACCTTCCATTACATTCTTAGAGCCAATTGGTGTAATCACAGGCCCTTTGTTTATAATCTTGATTAAGGCTGACTTAACAGAGCTATCTCCGTCTAAATCAGTTAATACCAATGTAATAGTGTCAATGCCGTTATTTAGTGGCATCACTACAAGATTCTTTCCGTCTATCACAACACTTCCAAGGTTGTTATCAACATCCTTTACAGACCATGCAAGATTACTGCCTGAATCTTCCAAATCAAACTCATTGCCTACCAGATTCTTGACGCATTTTGCTCCAACCCTGCATTCCATTGATATCTCGCCTTTTATCTCAGGTGGATTGTTCCTGATAATCAGAGTAACCTTCTTTTCTCCTCCTGAATCATCAGCGAAATTAAATGCAAATGTAAACACCTGCGAGTTTCCCTTGAAGTCATGCGACAATGGAATTGGCGTGAGTGAATATCTATAATAATCACCGCTCAATCCAATCTGAGTTAAATCTTCTCTTCCGCCAGGCTGGCTTACAAGAGTTGTCTTTGTAACTACGCTTTTCACATACAGGTTAGTGAGCATGTCCTTTACCCTGAATTGCGTATATAGGTTTTCTCCTCGGAAAAAGTCATAATCCTCTGCTGTGAATCCAGCATCATTGTAAACTTTCAAGTCTTCGATAAGATATCGTTCCTTCAAAACCCTGAATGGATAATTTGTGGATTGCCCTTGGTCATAGTTCAGCTTTTGAGCAATTGCATACACGACAAAATTTCCAGAGCTTCCCATTATTCGCTGTGCCTGACATCCTCCGCTAATACTGTCTGTTTGACACTGACCAAAGTTTGTGCCGTCGGTAAAATAAAGATTTACGTTTGCATCTCCGATTGGCTTGTTATCAGACTTGACAAAAACACTGCAGATCTGCTCATTATTTACAATTACATTGTCAAAACATTTTATCTGAGCTATGTCAAGTTTCGGTCTTGTAATCTCAACATTAATATTATCGCTGTCAGAATCCTTATCAAGGTCTGTCAATGTAAGTGTTATTTCATCACTGCCTTTTTCTTTTCCAGTAATCTTTAATGTTTTTCCCTCGATAACTGCATTAAACAAGTTTGTATTTGCTCCGCTTACTGCCCAGCCCAGATTACTTCCAGTATCCTCTTTGTCTGATTCAAAGCTTGCTAAAGGAAGTTCGCATGTTTCACCAATCTTGCATTTTACGTCAGGAATATCTCCCTTGATTACTGGAGGATTATTCCTTATAACAAGATGAACATCTTTTTCTCCTCCTGAATCATCAGCGAAATTAAATGCAAATGTAAACACCTGCGAGTTTCCCTTGAAGTCATGCGACAATGGAATTGGCGTGAGTGAATATCTATAATAATCACCGCTCAATCCAATCTGAGTTAAATCTTCTCTTCCGCCAGGCTGGCTTACAAGAGTTGCCTTTGTAACTACGCTTTTCACATACAGGTTAGTGAGCATGTCCTTAACCCTGAATTGCGTATATAGGTTTTCTCCTCGGAAAAAGTCATAATCCTCTGTTGCAAATCCTGAATCACCATAAACCTTCAAGTCTTCGATAAGATATCGTTCCTTCAAAACCCTGAATGGATAATTTGTGGATTGCCCTTGGTCATAGTTCAGCTTTTGAGCAATTGCATACACGACAAAATTTCCAGAGCTTCCCATTATTCGCTGTGCCTGACATCCTCCGCTAATACTGTCTGTTTGACACTGACCAAAGTTTGTGCCGTCGGTAAAATAAAGATTTACGTTTGCATCTCCGATTGGCTTGTTATCAGACTTGACAAAAACACTGCAGATCTGCTCATTATTTACAATTACATTGTCAAAACATTTTATCTGAGCTATGTCAAGTTTCGGTCTTGTAATCTCAACATTAATATTATCGCTGTCAGAATCCTTATCAAGGTCTGTCAATGTAAGTGTTATTTCATCACTGCCTTTTTCTTTTCCAGTAATCTTTAATGTTTTTCCCTCGATAACTGCATTAAACAAGTTTGTATTTGCTCCGCTTACTGCCCAGCCCAGATTACTTCCAGTATCCTCTTTGTCTGATTCAAAGCTTGCTAAAGGAAGTTCGCATGTTTCTCCAATCTTGCATATTACGTCTGGAATATCTCCCTTGATTACAGGCGGATTGTTCCTTATAACAAGATGAACATCTTTTTCTCCTCCTGAACTATCTGCGAAATTAAATGCAAATGTAAATACTTGTGAATCTCCCTTGAAATCATGCGATAAAGGAATCGGTGTTAATTTGTATCTGTAAAACCCACTGGACATTCCTATATCATTCAACTCAGCCTCTCCTCCTGGCTGGCTTACAAGGGTAACCTTTGTAACAATATCATTGCTTACGAATTGACCATTTGTCAAGTCCT
>CAZXRI010000150.1:0-3557 GCA_964642765.1 uncultured Methanosarcinales archaeon
TCATTTTAATCAAGCCAGAAGGCTGTTATAATTTTGTATTCGTCTTTTCCTATCCTTTTGTAAACAACCTTTAATATTCTTTATTTACAAACAAGAAAAAAGATAATTCAGCACCCTTGCTTAATCCCCTTCAAGAAATTCTCTCTAAGTTTTGGCACAATCTCATTCACAACCTTAACAGCATAATCAATTTCGTCTTCAGAAGTAAACCTGCTTAAAGTAAACCTTATTGATGCAGGATATTTTTTATGGTCTAAGCCAATTGCAGAAAGAACATGGCTTGGCTTTGAGCTTTTTGCTGAGCATGCAGAGCCTGTTGAACATGCAATTCCGTTCTTGTTTAATTCTGCTAAAAGCGATTCGCCGTCGATTTCTTCAAATGAAATATTTACATTAATGCATAATCTTTGAGTTGGATGCCCATTTAATCTTGTGTTTTTTATCGAGAGGACTCCAGAAATTAACTTATCCCGCAATTTTGCAGTTTTTTCAATTCCTGCATTTCCTTCTCGCTGTGCAATTTCAACAGCCTTAGCAAATCCAACAATTCCAGGGATATTCTCTGTTCCAGGACGGATTTTCTTCTCCTGTGAACCTCCAAAAATAATCGGAGAAATACTCGTTCCTTTCTTGATAAAAATTGCTCCAATGCCTTTTGGTCCATGAATCTTATGCCCGCTCATAGAAATCAAGTCAATGTTTTGGGATTTTGTATCGAGAAAAACTTTAGTAAATGCCTGAACAGCATCTGTATGAAAAAGAACATTTCTGGAACGACAACAATCCCCGATTTCTTTTATGTTCTGGATTGTTCCAATTTCATTGTTTGCTGCCATAACTGAGATGAGAATTGTCTTTGGCGTAATTGCTGACTTTAACTCGTCGAGATTTATCAATCCGTTGGAATCTACTTTAAGGTAAGTAACCTGAACTCCTTCCTTCTCGAGATTTTCACAGGTTCTCAGAATAGCAGGATGCTCAATGTTTGTCGTAATAATATGATTTCCTTTTTCCTTATTTGCTAACCAGACTCCTCTTAATGCAAGATTATCTGATTCTGTCCCTCCTGATGTAAAATAAATCTCGTCGGTATCAGCATTTAATGCTTTGGCTATTGTAATCCTTGCTCTCTCTAATCCAAAGCATGCCTGCTCACCGAAAATATGATTGCTCGACGCATTTCCGTAAGTATCAAGAAAATACTTCTGGATTTCACTTGCAACAAGAGGATCAACCTGAGTTGTTGCGCCATTGTCGAGATAAATGCGTTTCATCTCTTGTAATTGTTTATGATTCATTTAAATAAATTGCTGAAAGAAATATTCTGATGGGAATAAAAGAAAAACTATTTTCAATATCTTTTCAAGTCCAAAACCTATTTTGCAACAAACTCAAAATTATCCGTTTTTTATCCCTTATACATCCCAACCAAACCAGCATAATCCTCTCCGGCATTATTCGACGGACTTAGAGTAACAATTACTTTCCCTCTGATTCCCTCATTATCAAGTTGTTCAGCAAGCTTCAAACTTGCAATAATATTCAGGATAGTGCTTCTCCCTCCTCGGAAAACACAATCATAGCTATCAAGAAGATTAAGCAATTCATCATTAGAAGCAAAAATTGTATTCTTATTAACATCACCAAGAACAACACCAGCAAACTTCCTGTAAATCCATGGGCGATGATCCTCGCTATCATTTTTCTTCTTCTCAATCCACTGAGTTCCAGAATAAAGAGAAAATGCCTCATCATCTGGCTGTGCAATATAAACACCAATCTCTTTATTTCCTATTTTTCTTTTGCTTGCCTCATGCTTTAATCTCAATCCAGAACCCATAACTGTTCCGCTTGTGCCTCCTGCTGAGACGAGAAAATCAGGAAACATTCTTGCCAATAAATCACTCTGCTCAATAAACTCAACACCTGTTGTATCAAAATGCGCAGAAGCATTTGCTGTATTATTATATTGAACAAACTGAACATATCGAGGATTTTCCCTCAGAAAATTATTTGCTCCTGCTATTGCTCCATCCATATAATCAACTGCTGGAGTTTCTTTAACAACTGCACCTAACAACCTTATCTCTGCAATCCTTGCCTGTGCATTCTCAGGAATAAAAATAACACATGGAATTCCTTTCTCTCGAGCAAAATAAGCAATTGCAGTTCCTGTGCTTCCGGATGTTGCTTCAACAAATCCTTCTATGCTAGAATATCTCTGAACATCTCCGTCGAGAGTTCTCCTGCCTATTGATGGGGATAATGCCTCTAAAACACCTCTCAAACCAAATCTTACTTTAACATTTCCAGAAAAGCCATCTGTTTTTCCCTCGAGATTTCTCGACTCATCCTTGATAAGAATAGTCTGCCCATGTGTATCAACATCATTGTCTACATATTCTCTTAAATCATACATTGGAGTATTTCCAACACCATACCTTTCAAACTCCCTGAGAAAAAAATCTTTGTCTTCTTCAGAGATTCCTTCATTTAATATCTTGACAGCCTCGTCGAGAGTTCTTGCTGGGGATATTTCAGGTTGTGATATAAGCATTTTAGATTCTATCACCAGCTAATCTTTTTGCATCTGCTCTAATCTCAGAATTATGTGGCCTTTCAACAAGTTGCGGTTTTCCATTAACACCAACAACATAGCTCTTTGGTTTAATCTTAAACTCTTCTCCAATTACTAAATCCTCTTCCCCTGTATTTAGAATAGTAGAGCCATCCCCAACAATAACCCCGTTTTCAAAGATAATCTGACCTGGTCTGGAATTATTCCCATTTAAAGAATTATACGAGCCAATATCAACATCACTTCCAACCCTGCATTCATTTCCAAATCTGATATATCCAATTATAATTGAATTAACGCCAAACCTTGAATAATCACCTATCACTATTGGACCAAAAAACATTGTGCTTGTTCCTATTGAAATTCCATTTCCAAGGATTGGATGCCTTTGAGAAGGTTTTCTGCTTAATCCACCGAGAACAATTCCTCCTCCTGCAAAATCCCAATAATTTCCAACAATTCCTGTTTGTCCGATTACAACAGTTCCTCTTTCATGGTCAATTAATTCGCCATATCCAATCTTTGCTTCTGGATGTGCATCTAATCCTAAAGCACTGTTTATCTCCTGTATTAGTTCAGGAATTAAATATAATGCATTTGGTTTCAAATCACCTGATTTTGTATCAGGAACTGCAAGTTGATGTGCAATGTAATGATTGAGAAGGGATTTCGGTCCATCATATCTGGAATCAACAAGATTTAGCAATAAAGGATATTTATTTCCTGCTCCGATTGTATTCAATAAATCCTGATATGGTTGTGTATTTCCTTGCGTTAATGAATCCATTACGGATTTAGGGAAATCAGTATTTTCTAATCTTGCAATATCCTCGAGTGAAATTCCTTCTCTTACTGCATTAGACCAAATTGCTGGATCTTTCAAATGTGCAAATACATTCCATCTGTGCCATTCAATAAAGTCCGGGATTTTTGCGATAAAGTTTGCAGCAGCTGCAAATGCATTTTCTTCTATATCTGA
>CAZXRI010000151.1:0-3554 GCA_964642765.1 uncultured Methanosarcinales archaeon
ATAGTCTTCAAACATAAAATGCCATCTAACAAAAACAAGCCAGCTCTCGGCGGTCAAGCATTAATAGAAGGCGTGATGATTAAAAGCCCGAATTATGTAACCATGGCTGCCCGAGGGAAAAATGGGATTCAGTTTAATTCCTATGAATGCAGGGCAAAGAAAGCTGGAAAGATTCCTTTTGTCAGGGGAATAGTAAACCTGATTGATATGCTTGTTTTTGGGACAAAAGCATTAATCTGGAGTTCGCAGGTTGCTGTTGATGATGGTGAATCAGATAACAGTAAGCTTAGCAAGTCAGAGATTGCAATTACATTATTTCTCTCATTTGCATTCGCTATCGGGATATTTGTTATCCTTCCTTATTTTCTTACGACTCTTTTCGGATTTAAAGAAGGAACAAAGCCAGTCATGTTTAATTTGATAGACGGGCTGATTAGGATTTCATTTTTTATAATATATCTTCTGCTTATATCGAGAATGAAGGATGTCAGAAGACTTTTTGAATATCATGGAGCAGAGCATATGTCAATTCATTGTTATGAGGCGGAGAAAGAGCTTACAGTCCAGAATATCAAGGGTTTCAGCCCGATTCATCCCAGATGCGGAACAAGCTTTATCATGATTGTTTTCTGCCTGAGCATTCTTGTTTTCTCTTTTGTGCCGAGCATTGTCCAGCTTATTGTTCCAAACCTGTTCCAGCTTGGCATTGTTAAGCAGAAAGCAATTCTGTTTTTATCACGCCTGATTTTTATTCCTGTTATCGCAGGCATTTCATACGAAATATTAAGGATGAATAAGATGCACAGCAATAATGCCATTATGAGATTAATCAACTATCCCGGGATTCTTATCCAGAAAATTACGACGAGAAAGCCTGATGATTCAGAGATAGAGGTTGCTATTGCGTCTGTGAACAAAGCCATAGAAAAAGAATCCGATTTTAAGCAAGCTTAATAAATTTCTCAATGTTACTACTCTTATGAAGAAGGTTATAGTGTTAATTGCTCTGTTTGCTATCTTACTAGCAGGAGCTGTATCAGCACAGGATGTTTACGTTGGGATGTATATCCTGAATCTCGGAAAGTTCGACGTGGCTACAGGTTCGTTTACTGCTGATTTTTATCTCTCTATGAAATGCCCAGATGAATGTGCATCTACAAACTTTGCAAATTTTGAATTTATGAACGGCAGGGCAGCCAGCACTGACAAGATAATTGATACTCCTAACGAGAAATTCTATCGTATACAGGCAAATCTTAACAGCCCTGTTGACCTCAAAAGATTCCCGTTTGATACACAGCAGATGCAGATAATTATTGAGGACAAGGAGAATCCTATCGATAAAATTAAATATGTTCCTATGAAAACAGATACAGGGATTGACAAGTCAATTGCATTTACAGGCTGGGATATAAATGGATGGAAAGTATATATTCTCGGTTGACATTTCACGGATTCGGATTAATGCTTTTATCAAGACATTTCTTCCTGTGATATTTATTGTCCTGATTGTGCTTTTTACTTTCCTGATGGACCCTGACAAGATAGTAAACAGAATCACTCTCCTGAGTTCCAGCTTTATCGCTGTTGTAATGTTTCATGTCTCAATATCAAACCAGATCCCTCCTGTTGGCTATCTGACTTTTGCAGACAAGTTCATGGTTCTGACTTATTTTGTCCTTCTGGTTAGCTTTGTAATTAATGTGATTCTTCTTGAGCTTCTCGAGAGAAAGAAGCTGGAATTGCTCGAGAAAGTTCACAGGGCAACTGAGTATTCCATGTTTGTTCTTGTGCCTTTATTGTATGTGAATTTGTTTGCTGTTTTGATGTGAATTCGTCACTAAATTAAAAATTCCCCTCCATAAAGGGCGGAGGTGTGAACATAATTTTGAGCAATCACTAAATTGTTGAGAAATTAACTTCAACTGGAATATCAAGTTTTATATCTCTAAGTTCTTTAGACCTTTTTTTAAATCCAAGGATTCCAACACTTTTCACTTCCTCTGAGTTTTCATCTTTTCTAAGAAATATTCCTGGCTGAACTTCCGAGGCAACACAATTAGATGGACTACCGACGGATATTTCTAAAAAGTCAGCTTCCTCATCATAATAAACTCTCATCTTTCCTTTCATTTTATGTTGTTCACAAAATATGCTGTAATAATAAAGCCGTGATTGTTTAAATATTTAACTATCACAAGCAGATATTTTGCAGGTTCTTTTTCTTTGACATATTTGTAGTAATACCTGAGATTTTCATCAAAAGGATAATTTGTAATCTTAACAGGATTTTTCAGTGTCTCTTTTATTTCTTCAATATAAAGTGAGACTTCTGGATGTTCTTGATTAATATGCTTCCATCTTTCATTTGACAGATGAATAACTCTACTCGATTTGTCCTCTACTTCAAAAATCAGATTCATCAAATTTCTTAGGAGCATTAATTATAAATAGGTATCGTCTGCCATAAGATCATTAAAAATAATCAACCAGTCCTTTACTGTTATTTTTAGTGTCCACAATATAATTTTAGTTTGAGTAACATTTAATACTGGTTATGCAAAAAAATCAGTTTATCAATACCCAACCTTCATCTTAAACTGCTCGTAATATCCGTCGAGAGAATTGATTGAGATTCTTCCTTTTATCATGCTCTTGATTGCTTTCAAGGATGCAACAGAGCCGGCAACTGTAGTGATATAAGGAATATTCAGCTCAACAACTGCTCGCCTTATTTTATATCCATCACTTCCAATTTTTGAGCCTTTAGGAATATTAATTACCAAATCCATTTCCTTGTTTTTCATCATGTGCAATATTCTCGGATCTTCGCGAATCTTTGGCACAAGTTCGGTTTGAATGTTATGCCTCTGCAAAAATTTGTGTGTTCCCTCTGTGCAATATAATTTAAATCCTAATTCAGCAAACCCTTTTGCTATCGGGAGAAAGATGCTTTTATCCTCTCCTCTACCAACAGTTAGCAGAATATTCCCTTTAGTCGGCAATGTTGAATATGCCGCCTCTTCAGCCTTGTAAAATGCCTTTCCAAAATCCTCGTCTATTCCCATGACTTCTCCTGTTGATTTCATCTCAGGGCTTAATACAGGATCAACTCCCATTAATTTCAGGAATGGAAAAACAGCTTCCTTAACAGAAACAAAATTCGGCTCTTTGTAATTCACCAATCCAAACTCCTTTAATTTTTTACCGAGCATTAATTTTGTTGCAATCTTTGCAAGAGGAACACCAATAGACTTGCTTACATAGGGGACTGTTCTTGATGCTCGAGGATTTGCCTCGATAACAAACACTTTTCCGTTCTGGACAGCATATTGGATATTTATCAGCCCGATTACTTTCAGCTCAATTGCAATTCTCTTTGTATAATCAATAATTGTTTCCTTGATTTCCTTCGATAAAGTTTGAGGAGGAATTACACATGCACTATCTCCTGAATGAATTCCTGCTTCTTCAATATGCTCCATTATTCCTGCGACAAAAACAGTTTCAGTATCAGAGAGAGCATCAACATCAACCTCAATTGCATTGTTCAG
>CAZXRI010000152.1:0-3535 GCA_964642765.1 uncultured Methanosarcinales archaeon
GCATACCTAAAAGTTTATATTCATGCTGACAGTCAGGAATTATATGCAGCAGCTTAACAAAAAGAATTTTACAGCAGCATACAAGCAGAAAATTAATTCACAGATTAATGATTTTTTCTCAGGGAAAATAGGCTCAGAAGACAGTTCAATCCTGAAAGGGCATTACATAAAGATAAGGGATTTTGCATTAAGGGATGGAAAGAGATTAAGGCCAGTTATATCGCTTCTTGCTTACGATGCAATCACAGGGAAAAATCCTGACAAAATCCTTCTGCCGTCAATCTCTTCAGAGCTTCTTCATGCAGGCACGTTAATTCAGGATGATATAATGGACGAGGATTCAATGCGGAGAAACGAGCCAAGTATGCACAAGGTAATGCAGGATGTGTTTCTCAGCGATTCACAGGATAAAAATTCTGATGGGGATATTTTCAGGAACAAGTCATCCAGATTTGGAGTTTCAATGGCAATACTGCATGGAAACATCCTTTTCTTCCTCGGAAAACAAGCTATTCTTGATGCAGACATTCCGCATGAAAAAAAGGCAGTGGCAATTTCACGATACAACAATGCCTGCACAATTGTAAATGAAGGGCAGATTCTCGATATAACTTACGCACTAACTAATCAAGCCACAGTAGAGGATTATATCCAGCTTGTAAAAAAGAAGACAGCAGGATTGTTCATTTATTCAGCAGAATTAGGTGCAATTCTCGCTGATTCAAATAAGGAACAGCTTAAAATCCTCTCGGAATGTTTTGAAAAGCTTGCGATAGCATTCCAGATAAATGATGATATTGATGATATGGATTTGTCAGGAAAAAACAATTCGTTTGGCTCAGACATAAAAAAAGGAAATATGAGCCTGCCGATAATCCATGCTCTTAACAAATCAGGCAGCCGGCAAAGGAATAAGCTTGAATCCCTCCTCGGAAAAGCTGACATGAATCAGGATGACATTCTGGGCATATTAACAATTATTAAGCATACCAGAAGCTTGGAATTCTCAACGAGCATGGCGGAAAAAACAATCTCACAGGCAAAGAATCTTCTCGATAAGAATAAAAAAGTATTCAGGAATACAAAAGAAATATTCTCCCTGATGAATGAGATGGTATAAATCTGCAATTCTCAATTACAAAATAATTTTAAACCAGCAAGTTAATCCCTGAAATAATGAAGCATATCTCAATCCTAGGCTCAACAGGCTCAATAGGAAAGCAGGCTCTTGATGTTATAAAGTCAAATCCTGATAAATTCAATGTTATTGGATTAGCTGCGAACAACAATATTGAAATCCTCGAGAAACAAATCATGGATTTTAATCCAATAGCTGTCTGCGTAATGAATCCTGAAAAGGCAGATTTGCTTAAATCAAAAGTTGATATTGAAGTTTTTTCCGGAATGGACGGCTTGAAAAAAGTTTCATCTCTTCATGAAGCTGACACAGTAATCAATTCTCTGGTCGGAAGCATAGGAATTGAGCCGACGCTGGAAGCAATAGGGCATAAAAAAAACATTGCACTTGCAAATAAGGAAACACTTGTTACAGCAGGGGAAATCGTAATGCAAGAGGCAATGAGAAATGATGTTAAGATTCTGCCGATAGATTCGGAGCATAGCGCAATTCTCCAGTGCATTAAAGGCGAGAAAATATCTGCAATAAGCAAAATAACTCTAACCTGCTCAGGAGGGCCGTTCAGGAAATTATCCTTGGAGCAGATGAGGGATGTTTCTGTTAAGGATGCCTTAAACCATCCTACATGGAACATGGGTGCAAAAATCACAATTGATTCAGCAACATTAATGAACAAGGGATTTGAGGTGATTGAAGCTCACTGGCTTTATGGAATTCCGTATGAAAAAATTGATGTTGTTATCCATCCTGAAAGCATTACACATTCTCTTGTTGAATTCCATGATTGCTCGACTGTGGCACAGCTTTCAATTCCTGACATGAGAATCCCGATACAGTATGCACTTACTTATCCTGAGAGAATTCATCTGGAGAGCAAATCATTAAATCTCATGAAAATCAAGTCGCTGAATTTTGAATCTCCTGATACAGAAAAATTCCCATGCATCAGGTATGCTTACGAATCTGGAAAAACAGGAGGAACAATGCCTGCTGTGCTGAATGCTGCGAATGAGGCTGCTGTGAAGATGTTTCTCGACGGAAAAATACGTTTCAATCAAATCAGCGAGATTATAATGTCTGCAATTAACGAACATAAGGTAATTAAGCATCCTGAGCTGGATGAGATTCTTGAGGTTGATAAAAAGATTAAGTCTGACTTATTAAAATGAGAATAAAAAAAACATATCTTTATCTTGGAATTGCTTTGCTGTTAATTGTATTTATTTCAACTATTATCTATCTGTCAATCTCAAGCATTTCAGGAAATGGCAAATCATCCAAATGGTCAATTGACAAGAATTCCCGTCTTGTTTATCAGTCTAACAGGGGAAAGCCCGTCTATGAATTAAATGATTTTGAGCAGGCAGATTCGCTGATTGTTCAGAGGATAAATTACCAGAGCAGGGATGCAAAAATCTCAGGGTATCTTGTTACGCCTAAAATGAAATCAGAAAAATCAGGAAAGCTTCCAGCAGTAATCCTTCTTCCTGGAGCAGGTGTTACAAAAGAGAGCGAGATAACTCTTGCAAAGGAAATATCCAAGATGGGATTTGTCGTCTTAACAATAGATGCAAGAAGCACTGGCGAGTCGTCAGGGATAATGTATTCTGTTAAGCAGGATTATTCTAATTATGCACAGGGAATTGAGCCTGCAATGCACAAGAATATTTATGATGCACTGGTTGCGTTTGATATTTTGTCTGAAATCCCGTCAGTGGACAGGAAGAGTATTATTATCGCAGGAGAAAGCATGGGTGGAAGAACTGCGATTATAGCAGCAGGTATCGAGAAGAGAATCAAGGGAGTTATCGGGATTAGCACATCAGGTTATAACTTTGGAAATATTCCTGATGAGAGCCAGAGAAAATTCCTTAATTCAATTGACCCTGATAATTATTTACCGAGTATTCCTCCTAGAAAATTGTTCCTGATTCATAACCAGAATGACAAGACAATTCCTCCTCAGTTTGCACAGATTACATTTCAGAAAGCCATCGAGCCAAAAAAGTTCTATATGATTAATGATTCTGAGTGCAATCATGGATATTGCGAGAGCATGAAAGAGGATTTGAAGAGGGCTTTGGAATCAATTATAGGAAAAGATAAGGATTAAACTCAATCCTTTTTTTTCTGCTCAGCTTCCTTATTCTCACCATCTGCTTTTTCATCTTTTTCTTTTGGTTTTTTCTTCGGCAGGATTTTTGTTTTGGCTTTCTCAAGAATTTCCTTTACCCTATCATAAACCCTTCTGAGAAACTTCCCAAGCTGGACAGCATAATAATTGAAATCTTCCGTCGAGACAGCCCATAAGCATGCAAGCCCATAAAGAAAAATCAGGATTCCAATTATAATCAAGATATTCCAGATAAACTGAAAACTGCTTGCCATTTTTTTATG
>CAZXRI010000153.1:0-3529 GCA_964642765.1 uncultured Methanosarcinales archaeon
GAGGGGGTAGTTATAAGTACAGTTCACGATGTTAGAGAGGAGCTTATCCAGAAGATGATACAGGTGGCAAAGACATATGGTACATTACTGAGCTGCGATAATTCATTGCTCATGGAAGAAGTCCAAAAACAGCTTAAGCAGGGAAAGGTTCCTTTTGAGCCAATAATTCAGGAAAGCTCGAGGACAAAAAGCATTATCGCAAGAATATCAAGGCAGGGAAATCTCGAGAAGAACGCAGAAAAAATCAACAGAATACTTGCAAAGGCAAATGCAGAGCTTGAAAAAATCCGTTAATGATGTAAGATGAAATCCATAATCGAATTAAAAAATGTCTGGAAAACTTATGACATGGGCAAGACAAAGGTAAATGCAGTCAGAGGTGTAAACCTCTCAATTAACCAAGGTGATTTTATTGCAATCATGGGTCCAAGCGGCTCTGGAAAAAGCACATTGATGAACCTTATCGGCTCTCTGGATATTCCAACACAGGGAGATATTCTCCTCGATAATATCAATGTCTCAACATTATCAGAAAGCGAACTCGCACAGTTAAGAGGGAAAAAAATCGGATTTGTGTTCCAGCAGTTCAACCTGATAAAAAACCTCACTGCTCTTGAGAATGTAATGCTTCCAATGACATTTCAGGGAATCCCGAATGTTATGAGGCTTAAGAGAGGCGCAGAGCTTCTCAACTCTTTTGGACTAGAAGAAAGAATGAATCATTATCCGAATGAATTATCAGGAGGGCAGCAGCAGAGAGTTGCAATAGCAAGGGCATTGGCAAACAATCCTGAAGTTATACTTGCTGACGAGCCGACAGGAAACCTCGATACAAAAACAGGCGAGACAGTTATGAATTACCTTGCTCAGCTTAAAAAAACAGGAAAAACAATCATCATGGTAACTCACGATCCGGATGTTGCAGGCAATGCAGAAAGAATAGCAACATTGCGGGACGGGCAAATAATAAGCGATACTAAATCAAAGAAATCGAGGTGAATTAGATGAGTAATATGAATAAAAACAAAGTTAGCATAACAACATTTGCAGGAATTGCTCTTATGCTTATAGCAATAATCTCAGGAGTATATGCAGTCCCGGAGCAGACGCCTTACATCAAGGTCTATCTCCTGAATCAGGAGCCTGATCCTGCAAAAGCAGGGGATATTATGACGCTAAGATTCAAGCTTGAAAACTCAGGAGGCGGCTCTCTTAAGGATGTTAATGTTGAGATAGTTCCTGAATATCCATTCACATTACGGTCAGGAGACTCTGCACAAAAATCACTCGGAACAGTAACTGGATTTCAGGAGAATGAAAAGGTTTACAACTTCGACTATAAGGTTCAGGTTGACACAAATGCTAACGAAGGAGAATATGAGATAAAGCTTAGGTATAAGGTTGCAGACAATTCATGGCTTGAGGAAAAATTTACTGTCGAGGTAAAAACATCAGATGCTTATGTTGCAATCACAAAAATCTCAACCAACCCTTCAAAGCTTATTCCAGGGGTTAAAGGCACGCTGAAGATAGACGTCAAAAATTACGACGACGCTGGATTGAGAGATGTTACATTAAATCTGGATTTTGTATCAGACAGCCTGCCAATTGCGCCGATAGGAACAGCATCAGAGCAAAGATTTCCTTACCTTAACAAAGGCGAGGCGACAACATTTGAATATGTTGTCATGCCTTATGCAAATGCTGATTCAAAGATATACAAGATTCCTGCCAAGCTAAGTTATTATGATAAGGAAGGAGCAAAGTACAACAAATCAGATATAATCACGCTGATAGTCGGAACAGAGCCTGAGCTTCAGATTACTCTCGACAAGTCAGATGTTTATGCAGTAAATAAAGCAGGTGAGGTTACAATAAGAATCTCGAACAAGGGATTGAGCGATTCAAAATTCCTGTCTGTAAAAATCCTTGACAGCGAAAGTGTAAAGATAATCGGTCCAAATACAAAATATATAGGCAGTGTTGAAAGCGATGATTTTGAGGCTGTAAAATTTACAATCTTCGTCAAGAAAAATGGCAAAGCAATTCTTCCGCTTCAGCTTGAATACAAGGATTCAAACAATGACCCTTATACCAAAAGGGTTGATTTGGAAATCCCGCTTTACACTCAGGAAGAGCTGAAAAAGTTCGGCATTGTAAAGACAAGCATGACACCGATTATTTTCCTGATTGTAATTCTTGCAGGAGTTGGATATTGGCTTTGGAAAAGAAGAAAGGCAAAGAAAGCCAAGCAGCAGTAATCTTAAAATCAGCATGAGACACAATGATTAAAGACGAGATTTTCCTTGCATGGAGGATGTTCTCATCAGGCAAAATTAGAAGCTGGCTCACAATGCTCGGGGTTTTTATCGGGATTGCATCTGTTGTTAGCCTTGTCAGCCTTGGATTGGGATTAAAGGAGCAGGTTTTTGAGCAGTTCAGGGCAATCGGCACAGACAAGATTTTCATTATGCCAGGAGGAGGATTTGGCGCGACATTGACGGCGGCAAAGCTTTATGACAGGGATATTGATATTGTCGAGAAGGTTAATGGCGTTAAAAAAACTGCAAAGTTTTCTTTCAAGTCAGACAAGATTGTATTCAACAAAAAGCAGAGGTATTATCTTGTAAACAGCTTTCCGACTGATGATGGGATTGATGTTGCAAAAGAGGCATTAGGCGCAGATGTTATAGACGGTAGAATTTTTGAGAAAGGAGATTCAAGCAAGGCAGTTATCGGCTGGAAGCTTGCCAACGACGAAAACCTCTTCGGAAAAAAGGTAAGTGTCGGAGATAATCTGGATATCAAGGGAGAAAAGTTTTCTGTTATCGGCGTTTTCCAGAGCAGGGGAAATGATGGTGATGACACATCTGTCTTTATTCCTATGAAAACATTTCAGAGACTCTATAGCCAGCTTAATTATGACTGGGTTATTGTTCAGGTTCAGGCAGGAGAAGATAACCTTGAAGTTGCTGGCAGAGTTAAGGAACGCCTGAGAAAATTCCGCGGCATGAAGGAGGGAGAAGAGGATTTTACAGTTCAGACATTTGACCAGCTCCTTGAAAGCTTTGGAATTATTTTTACAGTGATTAACATTGTGCTTATTGCAATTGCATCAATCAGCCTTTTAGTCGGCGGAATTGGGATAATGAATACAATGTATACTTTTGTCCTAGAGAGAAGAAGAGATATAGGCATTATGAAATCTGTCGGGGCAACTAACGGCTATATTCTCAGGACATTTATTTTTGAGTCTGCGATTCTCGGCATAGCAGGAGGAGTTATCGGGATAATTCTCGGCATTGGATTAAGCCTGCTTGTTGAATATTTTGTTTCCAATGTCCTGAATTATGTTTTGTTAAAGCCAGTTTTCCCTCTGTATCTTATTATCGGTGCATTGGTTTTTTCTATGCTTGTTGGAGCAGTTGGAGGAATTCTTCCGGCTTTTCAGGCGGCAAGATTGCATCCTGTTGAGGCGATTAGAAAATGATGGAGCATCTTGTTATTGCTGTCAGGAATATTCTCAACA
>CAZXRI010000154.1:0-3510 GCA_964642765.1 uncultured Methanosarcinales archaeon
CATAAAGCCGCACGTGCTTGCCTATATGCAAAGAGGAAGGCAAGCAGAAACACTTATCAAATCGTAAGTATTATTGCGGTCGAGCCTCAAGCGAGTGCCGCTGAAAGTGCGAGCTGATTCATCCGAGTAACGCCGAGGATGTGCAATTAGGCAGACTAATTAGCATTACAGCTCTGCGTCGTCTCGCTGCAAATATGATTCGGAGCGAATCAATTACCGAATCGCTATTATTATTGTGGTCGAGAGAGAATCCTCTAAAGTCCTCTAGCCCCTCTATCTCCCGCTAGTCCCTCTATCCCACCAATCCAAACATGAATCCCATTTCACGCATCGTCGAACATTTCAATAAATTTATAAACCAACAAGCCAAAAGCAAATCCAAGCATGAAAGTTTATCTTCAGGAAAAAAAGAGGTTTAAGGAGTTTTTAGAATCTGCAAAAAAAGAATTCGAGGTAATTGCACCTGTAAAAAAAGACTTGGTAAGATTCGAGAAGATAAACTCCCCAGATGAGATATATCTTGAAAAAAACTCATACTTTCCGCTCAAGGAATACTTCTTCAAAAAGCAGGAAGTAATCCTGAAGTTCGACGGGAAAAAGTTCACTGCACCAGCATTTGATACAACAAAAAGGATTTTCTTCGGCATGAGAAAGTGCGACTTAAACGGGATTCATCGTCAGGATTTAGTATTTATCCATGATGCACACGATCCATATTACACATCAGCAAGAGAAAATTCTTACCTTCTCGGCTATCACTGCAACACTGCCCCATCAGAATATTGCTTCTGTGGCTCAATGCAGTTAATTGATTTCTATGACTTAATGTTCTACGACAAAGGAGAAAACTTTCTAGTTGAGGTTGGCTCTGAAAAAGGCGAGTTTCTCATAAACCAATTCCAAAAATTCTTCACATCATCAAACCGCTTGATAACACAAGACGAGAAAAAAATCCCAGGTTCAGACAGGCTGAAAATAAAAGACATCTCAAAGCTCTATGAAAATCCCGACTGGAAAAAAGGCGTTGACATATGCCTAAGCTGTGCCGCATGCACAAACCTCTGCCCGACATGCTATTGCTTCAGTTTTTCCGACGAGATTTCATCATCAGACACAAAATGCTCAGAAAGAAAAAGAGACTGGAGCTCATGCCAATTGCCAGAGTTCACAAGAGTAGCAGGAGACCATGTTTTCAGGAAAGAAAGAGAGCAAAGATTCAAACACAGAATATATCACCAGCTTGAATACTTCAAGGAAAAATACGGAGTTGACTTGTGTGTAGGATGTGGAAGATGTATTGAAGGCTGTCCGACGAGAATTGACTTCGTCCAGATAATCAACGAGATGAAATAACATGGCTAAAAAACAAAAGAGAATACAGAAAAAATCAGAAAAAAAGCCAGCAAAAATCCAGAAAGAGAATTGTAATAATTACAACCCTTACCTTCCAAAACAGCACAGGATTTTAGATTACCATCGTGAAACACCAGACAGCTTTACAATCAAGATTGAGATGAAAAACAACCATGAGCCAGGACAATTTGTCCAAGTTTCTGTCCCAGGAATCGGAGAAAGCCCAATCTCAATCTGCTCTGACTCTCGGGAATACATCATGCTCAACATCAGGGAAGTTGGAAATGTAACAAAAGCCCTATCAAAACTGAAAAAAGGCGACAATGTATTTATCCGCGGACCTTATGGAAATGGCTATCCGATGAAATCCCTCAAAGGGAATAATATCATAGTCATAGGCGGCGGCTGTGGGGTTGCCCCTCTCAAAGGCGTCATAGATTACGTAGAGAATCACAGGAAAGAATACAAAGATGTAATCCTTTATCTCGGCTATCGCTCTCCAGATGACATAATATTCAAGCGTGAAGTCGAGAAATGGAAAAAGCTATATCAGGTAAACCTTTCTGTTGATAAAAATGCACACGGAAAATTCTGCTATGAAGCAACACAAGGATACATCACCGATTTGATAAAAAACTCTGCTCTTAACAACGAGAACAAAATCGTTTTCATCTGCGGACCTCCTGTAATGATGAAATACGTCATAGACATTCTCTCGCAAAAGGGATTCCACGATGACCAGATTTTTATTTCTGCTGAAAGGCTTATGTATTGTGCAATCGGAATATGCTGTCATTGCATGATTCGGGGAAAATACACATGCATTGATGGACCAGTATTCAGATATGACGAGGTAAAGAATCTGAAAAATGACTAATCATACAAACAAAGAAACAAAAAAACTGAAAGTCGGATTCTTCGGAATTACTGGATGTGCTGGCTGTCTGCTCTCGATGATATTCAACGAAGACGAAATTCTTGATTTGGTAAATGCTGTTGATTTAAGGGCATTCCCATTCATTAAAGAGGTAAATCCCGACGAGAATTTTGATTATGTATTCATGGAAGGGCTTGTAGCAGACAAAGAAGATTTAGAAACATTGCAGAAAGTCAGGAACAACACAAAGTTTCTTGTATCATTAGGAGCATGCGCCTCAACAGGATGCATCCCTGCATACAGGCAGTACACACTAAAAGAAAATTACGAGCATCTTATTTACAAAAAGCAGGAAAATCTCGAGGACATCAAGCCAACTCCAATAGATACTCATGTAAGGGTTGATTACTATATCCCAGGCTGTCCTCCCAGCAAAAGAGAGATTGTAAATTTCACCAAGGCAATTACTGTCGGAAAAATTCCCTTGCCAAACGACAATCCTGTTTGTGTTGAATGCAGAAGAAACAACAACCAATGCCTTCTCGATATCGGAAAGCCATGCTTGGGACCAATAACAGCAGGAGGATGCAATTCAGTCTGCATAAATGGCGGCTTTGAATGCTGGGGATGCAGAGGTCCAACAAAAGACATGAACCTAAAGCTTATGATTAATGTCCTGAAATCAAAAGGATTCGACGAGAAATTCATACAGGACAGAATGAGGACATTTGTCGGATTAAAACTGCCAATGCTCGAGAGTGTTTTACATGGCGGAAATAACGCTGAACCACATAACAAAAATTGAAGGCCACGCAAAGTTAAATCTTGGCATAGAGAAAGGGAAGATAACAAAGTGTGAACTATCAGCAACAGAAGGAGCCAGATATTTTGAAGGGATTGTTTTAGGAAGAAAATTCAATGAGGCACACGAAATTACGTCGAGGATTTGCGGGATATGCTCATGTGCTCATGTTATAGCAGCTATTTCTGCAATCGAATCTGCATTAGGATATACTCCGACAGAACAAACAAAAAAGCTTAGATTGCTGATGACTTATGGAGAAAGAATCAGAAGCCATGCAACGCATCTTTATTTCCTTGCACTTCCTGATTATTTAGGATATGAATCTGCATTGGCAATGGCACCTAAATTCAAGCCGCAGCTTCAGACAGCATTGCATTTAATGAAAGTCGGAAACAAGATAATCAGTGCGCTTGCAGCAAGAGATTTGCATCCTGTTTCTGCAACTGTTGGGGGGTTTCTAAAGTATCCGAGCCAA
>CAZXRI010000155.1:0-3409 GCA_964642765.1 uncultured Methanosarcinales archaeon
ATACCAAAAATTTTCAATTGACGAAAAGGATGGATTTAGAGTTACTGACGAGGAGATTATTGAAAAGATACCTAGCATGATAAACGATTATTGCAATCTAAAAAATATTTCAAAAAAACAGCTTGCTGGTTTGATTGGAGTGCCTTATCATACATTGATGAATTTTTATTTGGGTAGGAATTTTCCGACTGTTAATTTTGTCAGGAAGATTTATGGTCTTGACGGAAAGATTGCAGAGATTAAGAAAGTCAAGGTCGAGAGGGATTCTAATATAGTAAATGTTCCTGAGATTTTTTCAGATGATTTTGCTGAATTGCTCGGATTTTTAATGTCTGACGGAATGATTAAAGGCAGTTCTTCTGTGCATTTTTTTAATAAAAAGCAGGAGTTAAGGGAAAGAGTTTCTTATCTTATAAAAGATTTGTTTGGGCTTGAGACAAAAGAATATTATGCAAATACAGTCGAGGCTGTTTGTGTTTCAAGCAAGGCTCTGTCTGAGATTTTAGCTGGATTGAGTTTTCCGACGAGAAAAAAATCAAGGAATGTGAAGGTTCCCTCGATATTGTTTAAGTCTCCTGATTCTGCAATAAGGAAATTTTTGATTGCATACATTAGCTGTGATGGGCATGTTGGCAAAAGGGAAATTGAAATAACAACCGCAAGCAAAGAAATGCAGAGCAGTTTGTGTTATTTGCTTATGAGGTTGGGAATTTTGTCGAGAGCAAAGCAGAGGATTATAGATGATTCAGTGTATTACCGTATTTTTATCTCACCAAGAGAGGCAATTAAGTTGGCTCCATATTATGACAAGGAATTTTATTATAACAGCAGTGATGTTGTTCCTATTACATCAGGCTTGCTTAGAAAACTTCTCGACGGAAAAAGCCCGCAAACCCTTGAGAATGCAGGAATCTCAACAACAACATATTATTCAAACAGCAGGCAGACAGTAAATACTTTTGCAAAAACTGTTCAGCTGCTTGGAATAAATTATCTAAGTGATTTTAAGAGTGCTCTTGATTATGTGTTCTGTGATGAGATTGTTAGCATTGATTTTATGGACGGAGATTTTGATGTGTATGATATTACAGTTCCAGTAACGCATAATTTTATTGGCGGGGATATTCCTATGGTTCTGCATAATACTGTTAGTCAGCAGCAGCTTGCAAAATGGTCTGATGCTGATATTATCGTCTATATTGGATGCGGTGAGAGAGGAAACGAAATGACAGAAGTTCTTACTGAATTCCCTGAATTAACTGATCCGAAAACTGGAAAGCCTTTGATGAATCGAACTATCCTTATTGCAAATACTTCCAACATGCCGGTTGCTGCTCGAGAGGCTTCGATTTATACAGGCGTTACTCTTGCTGAATATTATCGTGATATGGGTTATGATGTTGCTTTGATGGCAGATTCAACTTCAAGATGGGCTGAGGCAATGAGAGAAATTTCTTCAAGATTGGAGGAGATGCCTGGAGAGGAAGGTTATCCTGCTTATCTTGCTACAAGGGTTGCGCAGTTTTATGAGAGAGCAGGAAGAGTGATTCCTAAGGGAACAAAGAAAGAAGGCTCTGTTACTTTGATTGGAGCAGTTAGCCCGCCTGGAGGAGACTTTTCAGAGCCAGTTACTCAGAATACATTGCGAGTTGTTAAAACATTTTGGGCATTGGATGCTAAGCTTGCTCAGCGAAGGCATTTTCCCTCGATAAACTGGCTGAATTCGTATTCGCTTTATCTGGATGTTTTAACTCCATGGTATAATAAGAATGTTGCTGAAGATTGGAGAGGATTGATTAACCAGCTTATGGCTTTATTGCAGGAAGAGGAAAAGCTTTTAGAGATTGTCCAGCTTGTTGGTTCTGATGCTTTACCTGAAAGACAACAGCTTGTTCTCGAGGTTTCAAGGCTGATTAGAGAGTATATCTTACAGCAGAATGCTTTCCATGAGATTGATACTTTCTGCTCGCTGAAGAAGACATACATGATGATGAAGACAATTATCCAGTTCAGGGACAGTGCTAATCAGCTTCTCGAGTCTGGTGTTAGAATATCATCAATTCTCGATACAAAGGCAAAGGATAAGATTGCTAACGTGAAATTCGAGAAGGATTATGAGAAGCTTCTCGGCGATATTCAGCATGAGATGAAGGCAGAGCTTGATGGGCTGAGGAAATAAAATGTATGAGGTTATTTCAAAATGAAGGAATATAAAACAATAAGCAAGGTTGAAGGGCCTTTAATTTTCGTCGAGAAAACAGACCCTGTTGGTTATGGGGATCTTGTGCAGATTAAGTTGCCGAATGGCGTGATAAAGAATGGGCAGGTTCTTGACACCTCTTTTGAGATAGTTGTTGTTCAGGTTTTTGAAGGCACAGGCGGTATTGGAAAGGAAGGAAGCGTAAAGTTTCTCGGTGATACAATTAAGCTTCCTGTTTCTGAGGATATGCTCGGAAGAGCTTTTACAGGAAGTGGAAAGCCTATTTCTGGACCAGATATAATCCCCGAGAAGAAATTGGATATTATGGGTTCTGCTATTAATCCTTATTCAAGAGCATCTCCGTCGGATTTTATCCAGACAGGTATTTCATGTATTGATGCAATGAATACGCTTGTTCGAGGTCAGAAATTGCCTATTTTTTCAGGAGCAGGATTGCCGCATAATGAGATTGCCCTTCAGATAGCAAGGCAGGCAAAGGTTCTTGGAAAAGACGAGAAGTTCGTCGTGATTTTCGCTGCAATGGGAATTACAAATGATGAGGCACAGTATTTTATTAATGATTTTGAAAAGACAGGGGCATTGGAAAGGGCTGTTGTCTTTTTGAATCTTGCAGATGATCCTGCTGTCGAGAGAATCATTACGCCGAGAATGGCTCTTACTGCGGCTGAATATTTTGCTTATGATAAAGATATGCATGTTCTTGTTATATTGACAGACATGACAAATTATTGCGAGTCTCTCCGAGAGGTTGGAGCTGCTCGAAGCGAAATCCCTGGAAGGCGAGGTTATCCTGGGTATATGTATACTGACCTTGCATCAATTTACGAGAGAGCAGGAATGATTAAAGGAAGGAAAGGTTCGATTACTCAGATTCCGATTTTGACGATGATAGGAGATGACATTACACATCCGATTCCTGACCTTACTGGATATATTACTGAGGGACAGATTGTTTTGTCGAGAGAGCTTCATAGAAAAGGAATCTATGCTCCGATTGATGTTCTTCCTTCTTTATTGAGATTGATGAATTTCGGAATTGGTAAGGGAAAAACTCGAGAAGACCATAAGCAGGTTTCTGACCAGCTTTATGCAGGATATGCAGAGGGAAGGGATTTGAGAGGGCTTGTTGCTATCGTCGGAGAGGAAGCACTTTCCGAGAAGGATAGAAGGCTGTTGAAGTTTGCTGAG
>CAZXRI010000156.1:0-2843 GCA_964642765.1 uncultured Methanosarcinales archaeon
AGTTAAAAACTGATGGAATATTTGTATTTAAATTCCCAACCCTAATCAATTCTCCCTCTCGAAAATGCCCTGCAATTGCCATAACACCGACGGGAAGCCCATCATGAAAACCAACAGGAATATTCATGTGAGGAACACCAGCCAGATTTGGCCCGACAGTCAAAATATCAATCATATAATTCTGCACAATAGAAAGCTTCTCTATCTCGGAAAATTTCGGAGGCAGAATAGGAACAGTCGGGCTTATCAGAACATCAAAATTCCTGAACAATTTTTTATATTCCTCGATAATCAATGTCCTGACTTTTGCTGCCCTCAGATAATAAGCATCCCTATAGCCAGCCATTCTTGCAAAAGTCCCAAGCATAATTCTCCTCTTTGCTTCCTCGCCTAAGGAATGCTCTCTTACCGACGAGAAATACTCATTAAAATTCCCTTTCATCTCTTCATGCAATCCATACCTCATCCCGCAATACTTTGCAAGATTAGTGCTTGCTTCAGAAGTTGCAATCAGATAATAAACAGCCAAGCCATACTCCATTGTAACAGGAAGAAAAACATCTGAAACAATTGCTCCCTCAGATTTTAATTTCCCGACGAAATCAAGAGTTTGCTTTTTCACAGCATCATCAGTCCCTTCTCCCAGAGAATCCCTAATCAAGCCTATCTTCATTCCATTAACGCCTTTATCAAGATAATCAGAATATTTCTCGACTGGAATATTTGCACTTGTGGAATCTTTATCATCATAGCCTGAAATTATTTCCAGAGTTAATGCAATATCCTCGATATATTTTGACATCACACCAATTTTATCAAGTGAATTGCCATAGTCAAGCAAGCCATATCGAGAAACCCGACCATATGTCGGGCACAATCCAAACACTCCGCAAAAACCTGCGGGATTCACAATAGAGCCGCCTGTTGATTCCGTGAGAGAAACATGGCAAAAATCTGCTTTCTGGGTTATTCCTGCTGAACCTCCGGAACTTCCGCCAGTGCATCTTGTTTTATCAAAAGGATTAAGAGGGATTTTATATCCAACACCAACATTCGTCGAGAAACCTCCGAAACCAAACTCGTCCTGAGAAGTTTTCCCGATAATAATTCCTCCTTCATGCTTTATCTTCTCAATAACAGTTGCATCAAAAACAGGCTTGTATCCTTTCAGAACCTTTGAGCCTGAAGTTGTCTCAACACCCTTCACACAAATACAATCCTTCACAGAAACAGGAACACCGAGAAGCTTTGCTTTTTGATTCTTATTGCTTTTTGGCTTTCCCAATTCATTTGCTTGGGAAAGTGCAAGCTCGTCGGAGATTATATTAAAATAATGATACTCAGAATTTATTTTTTTGCATTCCCCGAGGGATTTTTGAGTATTATCTACAATATCAATCTCTCCGGTTCTTACTCCCTTTGTAAAATCGAGGATATTCATTTTGATGTGCTCCTTATCAGATTCCCTATTTCATGCCTTCCATAATCTCTCTTAATTTTTCCCTTATATCCTTTGCTTTCATTATCGAGCTTCCAATCAAAACAGAATTTACTTTGCCTTTCAATGAGAATATTTCCTCTCGGGAATCATAGCCGCTTTCTGCAATTATGATTTTGTCTTTAGGGATTAATCTTGTTAGCTTCTCGACTGTTGTTTTATCTATCCCGAATGTTTTCAAATCGCGATTATTTATCCCTATTATCTCTGCCCCTGCGTTCAAGGCAATATCAATCTCATCCTGATTATGCACTTCCACAATACAAGCCATGTTATATTCTCCTGCAATCTCAATAAACCTTTTTATCTTCTGCACATCAAGAATTGCAGCTATTAAAAGAATTGCATCAGCTCCGTACAATCTCGACTCATAAATCTGGTATTCATCAATTATGAAATCCTTCCTTAGAATTGGCTTTGCCGTCGAATTTTTCACATCCTGAAGAAATGAAATGTCGCCCTGAAAGAATTTCTTTTCTGTGATGACTGATATTGCAGAAACACCGCTTTGCTCGTAAATCTCTGCAATTGTTATATGGTCAAAGTCTTTTCTTATGATTCCTTCTGACGGAGATGCTTTTTTAATTTCTGCGATAATATTAATCCTGTCAATTCCTCCGAGAGAAATTGCAGACTTGAAATCCCGCTTGGACTTTCTCAGAGAGGATTTGAAGCTATTAAGAGGAAATACTTTCTTTAGTTCCTTTACTTCGGATTTTTTCTCCTTGACGATTTTGGTTAGGAAGGACATTTTAGTTTCATTTTTTCTAATAATAAGTTCTAATATTTGAATCTTCTCTCATATTCTTTATGGTCAAACCATTCGAGAATCACATTTAATATCATAATCTCGTCTTCTTTGATGGTGTAAATTAATCTCCACCCATTAGGCAAATCATATTTCCAAAGATTTGTAATGGAATATTTTTGTAGATATATTTTAGGCCATAATCTTTTTGGAATTTTTATGCCACAGGCAGGATTATTTTTCATATCTTTTATTGCCCTCTCTATAAATTCATGAAGTTGCTTATCTTGAAATTTTCCTTCTTTAAGAAATTCAAATTCATCCTCTAATTTTTTCTCTCCGAATGTTACATAAATTGGTTTTTGATTGTTCAGCGCAATTTTACACCTTTTGCTAATAATTTCTTTATTCCGTCGGGATCATAAGTCCAAATAATGCATCCATCTTTATCAATCATTATTTTTCCTGAATGCTCGAGATAATCTAATATTACCTGAAATGTCTGGTACATCATTTTTTTAGGCAGTTTTCTCCAAAGCTGGTATTTTCCGCATTCCTGACTATGTTTTTGTATTGCTTTTTCTACCATTATTACAG
>CAZXRI010000156.1:2871-3386 GCA_964642765.1 uncultured Methanosarcinales archaeon
CATGTTATATATCTATATATAAGTCGGAATATATAAAGATTTCTTAAATGGTGAGTATAAACCCTATTTTTAGCAATTAACAAAAATTGAATAGAAATTTTTTTAAACTCTTTAATCTCTACAGATTGCATTAATGCCTTCTGCATAGTCGGAGATTTTCTGAGGAGTTTATTTGGGAGATAGGTAGAGAATTATTTTCCTATTAAATAATCTCCTTCACCTACTAATTTGAAGTCAATATCTTCTATCTCTTTTTTGCACTTATTTGCTTTGTAGCCATTGTAAAATAATGTAGGTAATCCTACTACCAAAAATATCAAACCAATACCAAATAATAAGGTTACTATCCCTACTAAAGTTATACCTAATCCTATCCAACTTACCCTATTATGTGTTTGTTGTTTTTTGAATAGTTTTTCTCTTTTTGTAACTAATAACTCTTTTTGTTGCTCGTTCATTTGTCACACCCTATTATACACTCTTTTATATCTACAATTCAATAAGTTTCTATATAA
>CAZXRI010000157.1:0-3353 GCA_964642765.1 uncultured Methanosarcinales archaeon
TCTTATCCTTGAGATAGCCGATTGAAAGATAAACCTCCTCGACAGAATATTTTTTGAGAAGGTCGAGAATATGCTCAGTAAGAGTTCTTCCATGAATCTCAACTAATGCTTTTGGTATGGTTAATGTTAAAGGCCTTAACCTTGTTCCTTGCCCTCCAGCCAATATCACTGCTTTTTTTGGTGTGTGCATTTTAAAGAGATTCATCTAGATGGAAATCAGGAAATATCCTCTATCCTTATCACAACTGTTTTTTCCTTGACAACATCAAGATTGTTGATTGCCTCGACAGCTTTTTTTACATCTCTCTCAATAGCTGAATGCGTGATTATAATTAAAGGCACAGTCTCAAGGTTTTCTTCCTTCTGTGAAACTCCTGCAATGCTGATGTTGTTATCTCCGAGCTCTTTTGCAATCTTTGCAATAACTCCTGGCTTGTCTAATACTCTGAACCTGAAATAATATCTTGACTTGATTTCATCGACGGGCTTTATCCTGAGATTGTTGAAAAAGCTGACAGGAGAAACATAATGCTTGTTCCTGATTTTTTTTGCAAGGTCAACAGCATCTGATACAACAACACTTGCAGTTGGCAATTGCCCTGCTCCTCTGCCATAGAACATTGTTTCTGATGTATTTTTCCCCTGAAGATAAATTCCGTTGAATTCATTCGACACAGAAGCAAGCTCGCTGTCCTTAGGAATCATTGTCGGATGAACCCTTAAATCAACCTCACCATCTGTCCGCTTTGCAACTGCAAGAAGCTTGATAATATATCCCAATTCAGATGCATATACAATATCATTCTTTGTAATCCTTGTAATGCCTTCTGTGTAAATATCCTCTGGAATGTCTGTGTTGAATGTCAGCATTGCAAGAATCTTCAGCTTTTGCGCAGAGTCTTTTCCTTCAACATCAAAACTGGGATCAGCTTCTGCAAATCCGCTTTCCTGTGCTTTCTTGAGTGCATCAGCATACGACTTGCCGTCGGACATTTTTGTCAGGATATAATTTGTTGTGCCGTTCACAATCCCATATATCGCAGAAAACTCATCTGAAACATAGCTTTGCTGAAGTGTTCTTATTATCGGAATACAGCCTCCGACACTTGCCTCGAATTTTATGTTTGTCCTGTTGGAATCGCAGATTGCAAAAAGCTCTTTCCCGAATTTGGATATAACTGCCTTGTTTGCTGTTACAACATGCTTTCCAGCTTTCAGGGATTTTTCGATTATTGTTTTTGCAGGCTCATATCCGCCGATAAGCTCGATTATAATGTGGATTGATGCATCTGAGATTATCTCGTCGTAATTTGTTGTGTATTCCTGCTTTGAAAATCCCAAGGATTCTGCTCTTTGCCCGTCTTTGTCGCAGACTGATTTTATCCTTAGCTTTATGCCTGTTCTTTTTTCTATCAAGCCAGAATTTTCCCTTATGATTTTCACGACGCCAGAACCGATTGTTCCCAGTCCTATCAACCCGATATTCACTTCCATTTCTGAGCATGACCTTCTGCAAATTTAAAAAGCTTACTGAAAGGAATATTCTTTGGGGAATAAATATCCATAACTCTTTTTATATTCTTCCAGCTTTCCTCAAGAAAATGGCAGATGACAAGAGTTCCAACAAATTAAATTTAACACATATTGCACCACCTGACCAAAATAAATTAATCAGCGAACGAACTATTTTACCGTTCATACATATTGCTCTTAACAGGGTTGCTCTAACTCCTGCTCCAGAACATAGGCAAATGAGTCTGGATGAAATAGCAAGAGCAGAATTTCATCCAAAATGGGAAAGCCATGCAAAAAAGGAAGCGCAATACTCTGCAACTTATAATCTAAAAACCAATAATATGTCTTTGCAGGGTTGTGTATATTTATATTCTAAGCCCGTTTTTGAGATAAAAGGATCACCAACTGATAAAGAAGGTAGATTTCTTGAGTATGTACAGGGATTTGTGCTGTGCAGACGAGTTTCTTACGAAGGAGTTTTCTTGAGTAATGTTAGTCCTATGCATATTATGGAAGGAAAGTTTCAGCCATATGAAGGTGAAGATTTCATGGCAATTGCAGCGATTAGGTGTTATAAGCGTGCATTAATGCCAGAGGAATTGAAGAGGCTTGTTAATGAAACAGATAAACTGGATATTTTTAAAGACCAGATAATCAATGATGCTAGGTCAATTGAAGATGAGCATGCAAGGGAAGTTACTGGAATTGTGGCAGCTTATATGGTAAAACAATTACCGCTTATAGATAAGGACTTTCTTTTAGGTGTATGCGTAGTTTATCTCGTTGGGCAAGGAGGCAACAGGGTATAATTGCATAGTCAGAGAGCGTGTTTAATCTTTCTCAGAATAATATCATGCAATATCCCATTTGAAATCAGCACATCACTTTCAGCAGGCTTCCATTTATTTCCTGAAAAGTCAGTTGCTGTCCCTCCTGATTCCTCGACGATAATTACACCTGCGGCAACATCCCATGGAGAAATATTGAACGTGATATATCCTTCTGCTCTTCCGCTTGCGACAAAGCATGCCTCTAACGCCGCAGAGCCGAGTTTTCTCATATCCTTGATGTCAGGATGAAAAAGGTAATTAATTTGCGCATGCCTTTTATTTGACTTGTCTCCGCCTTCACATGAAACAAGATAAGAGTTTTTCAGCTCGGAAATTTCAGAAACATGGATTGGCTTTCCATTAAGAAAAGCTCCTTTTCCTTTTTCTGCAATATAAATTTCGTCGAGAAATGGAGCATAGACAACACCCAAAATAAGCTCATTGGATTTTGCCAGCGCAATTGATACTGCAAAGAACGGGTTTCCAAGGGAGAAATTGCTCGTGCCGTCGAGAGAATCAATTATCCAGAGATATTCTGATTTGTTATCTGTTAAGCCTGATTCTTCTGTCAGCAAGCTATGCTCAGGAAATCTTTTTGTAATCTCAGCAATGATTATCCTGTCAGATTCCTTGTCATATTTGGTCGAGATTTCCTTTGCAAGAGAGCGATTTTTCACAAGCGAGGAATCTTTCCTGAAATTGTAGAGGAGAAACTTCCCGGATTCTTTTGCTGATGAGATTGCGGTTTGGAGCATGATAACCATATACTAAAGATAAATTAAAGACATTATAAGAAGCTTTCTTTTCACACAGTATAAATTCCATTCTCGCTTACAACCATATCAACAGGAATATCATGCTTCTCATTTGGAACCTTACCTATAATCTGCAAATCAAACCCGACTGCAATCTTTTTCGCATTAATTCCGACGAGAAAATCATCATAATATCCCTTGCCATAACCTATCCTGAATCCTCTCCTGTCAAAAGCCACTCCGGGAACAACAA
>CAZXRI010000158.1:0-1629 GCA_964642765.1 uncultured Methanosarcinales archaeon
TGCATTGCATTTATCGCACTTTTTTTCTGTCAGCTTAAAGCCTGAGCGCGGAAGCGAATAAAGCGTCTTACAGTTTGGATAAGCATTGCATCCTGCAAATTTTCCACTCTTGGATTTTTTTATGACTATGTTTCCATTCTGGCAGTTGGGGCATTTTCCGATAAGTGTTTCTGTGATTCTTCTTTCCTTCTCTGCAACCATCAGGTCTTTTCCAATCTCAAGCTCATGCTGCTTGAATTTCTTCAGGATTTCAGTTACAGCTCCTTTGCCTTCCTTGATTACTTCCTCAAAATCCTTTTTATCCTGCTGGATTTCCTCCATCTCAACCTCAAAGTGCCTTGTCATTTCCTCGTCTATAATCGCAGGGCAGTATTTTTCCAGTGCTTCTATTGTCTTTATCCCAAGCTCTGTTGCCGTTATTGACTTGTCTTTTATGTATGCGCGCTTGTAAAGTGTTTCGATTATCTCAGAGCGGGTTGCCTTTGTGCCAAGATTTCTTTTTTCAAGCTCCTTGACAATAGATGCAGGTGTATATCTTTTTGGAGGTTGGGTTTCCTTCTCGAGATTGTTTATCTCATTAATTAAAACATTGTCTCCATTTTCAACTGCTGGCAATTCAATCTCTTCAAGCTTAAGGTAAGGCTCATAAAAAATATGCCAGCCTTTTTCAATTGTTGTTGTTCCTTCTGTGATGAACTGCTCTGATTTTACGTCTATGCCAAGGGTTATTTTCTGCCTGATTGCTGGTTCTCCAAATGTTGAGAAGAATCTCCTTGCAATTAAGTCATAAAGCTTTGCTGATTTTCCCTCAACACCTTCAGGCGTGATTCCCGTCGGATAAATGGCAGGATGTGCAGGATCAGTTTTCTTTCCGTTGTTCGGCTTGAGCTTTTTCATGGAGAGAAGATTCTTGCACAATGCAGAATATCTGTCCTGAGAAGACAAGTCAGAAATGATTTTTTCATAGCCGATAGCTTCTGGCAATTCCTGAGATGATGTTCTTGGGTAAGAAATATATCCTGATGTATAAAGTTCCTGTGCGACTTTTAATGTTGCGCTTGGCGTGATTTTCATGCAGCGATATGCCTCAACCTGCAATGCTGTAAGGTCAAACGGAATCGGAGGGTTTTGGGTTATTTTTGTTTTCTTTGTTCCTGATATAACTCCTGATTTCTCGTCTTTTATTCTCTCGTATATTGCTGCGGCTTTTTCCTTCTCGAAGATTTTCCCTTCTTTGTGCCATGCTTCTACAGAATAATTTTTTATGTTGCACAGCATCTGGATTTCCCAATATGGCTGGGACTTAAATGCCTGAATCTCTTTTTCCTTGTCAACAATGATTTTCAATGAAGGACCTTGAACCCTGCCTGTTGACATAAGCTTAAATCCGCCTGTTGTTTTAATTGCATGCGTCAATGCCCTGCTGTAATTTATCCCATTAAACCAGTCGAGAAAATGCCGAGCTTCTCCTGCCTTTGCAAGACCCCATTCAATTTTGGGTGATTTGTTTTCATAAGCTTTTATTAAATCAGGCTTTGTTAATGTCGAGAATTTCATCCTGTGTGCATCTTTTTGTTTGCATGCAAACCTAATTACATTTAATCCAATAAGCTCTCCTTCAACGTCAAG
>CAZXRI010000158.1:1639-3337 GCA_964642765.1 uncultured Methanosarcinales archaeon
AAATTTGTTGGCTCCTTTTGCCAATGACTTCAGGGCTTTGAGATATTTCGACGTAAAGCCAGCACTTTTTCTTACCTTGCTCATCTCTTCCCAACCTATATCAAACACAGGATAAGTCCATTTTTTCTTTTCCTTTTGCTCGAGAGTATATAGATGCCCGACAGAGCATCCAACTACGATTTCCTCTGACTTTCTCTTGACTCTATAAAACGGAACACCATCGAGATTTTCCTTGGAGATTTTGCCGTCTGCCAGTGCTGTTGCTATCTTGTTGGCTGCTGCCGGCTTTTCTGCAATTATTAGTGTATATGGCATAAACCATCTTTAAAATCTGGGATGATATAAAAAACTTTAGAAGATTAGCTCCATATAAGATAAAATGCGGAGGAAGGGATAACTTTCCAACCAGCCAATGCATTTACTATTTTCCAGTATTCTCAATTTCTTTCTTTGTACCGAGACAATGAATAAAATCAGATTTTCTTCTTATTCCATCAGCCATTTCCACACAGGAATTATTTTGATATTATCAAGTTCTTTTTCCTCGTCTAAGGTTAGGATAATCCCTTTTTTAAGCTTAAATTTGTTCATCGCCTCTTTAAGCCCTTCAATTTCCCTCTCTTCATTATCATCATTAAACTCAAGACATACCTGAAATGCCTCAGTTATACTGTCCTTTTCTTTTATAATAAAGTCGCATTCATACTTATCTCTAAAATAATAAATTTCCTTCTCCTTTCTTCTAAGCTCTATCTGGACAATATTTTCCAAAATCCTTCCTAAGTCTTTGCTTAGTGAAAAAGAAACAAGCCTGCTTAATGCAATATCAATTGAGTAAATTTTTTTTGTAGTCTGATTTGCAATGCTTTCCGAAAAGAGAGAAACTGATGAAAGGATAAAAGCATCTTCACAAAAATCAATAAACTCATAAATAGAATCCTTGCTTATCTTTATTCCCTGAGATTTGAGCTCATTGTATACTTTATGAACTGAAAATTCCTTAGCACAATTAGACAATGCTTTTTTTACGAAATATTTTAGTGCAGTAATATTTGAGATTTCATGTCTTTCTATTAAATCACGGAATATCATCACATCTAAATAACTCTGAAGGATTTTTTGAGATAACAAACTATCAGCATTAACAATTTCAGGAAATCCTCCTTTCTCCATATATTCTTTAAACTCACGAATAAGAACTGCCTTTCCTTTTGTTGAATGTAAATCTGAAGGCACATCCTTAAATGAGGAGTATTCTTTAAACGAAAGAGGAAGTATATTGAACGAAACGGTTCTGCCTCTGAGGCCTGTTGCTATTTCTTTGTTTAATAATTTTGAAGAAGAACCTGTTATGAATATTTGTTTGCTTACAGAATCATATAATCTTCTTACAAATTTTTCCCATGAATTTACTTCCTGTATCTCATCAAAGAAAAAATATATCTCTTTTTTATCAGGATATAATTCGTAATATGCCTCTAAAATAAGGTTTAGATTTTCTGCGTCAAATTGCAATCTCTCATCTTCAAAGTTTATGTAGATAACATCTGTAATGTCAGGGATGTTAGACATTAATTGATATAACAAATAAGTTTTACCTGCCCTTCTGGGACCAATCAGCGATACGATTTTTCCTGAGTTTATTGGTATATCAATTGCACGATTTCTGAATTTAGGAATTCCATTTTTATGAAAATC
>CAZXRI010000159.1:0-3315 GCA_964642765.1 uncultured Methanosarcinales archaeon
GCAAAAGCTATTATCGGAGATTTCAATAAATTATTGAGGTCGAACTTGCTTTGCAAACATGGTTTTAAAAATTCCCCTTTTTCAGAGGGAATTTTTAATAGTTAAAATGGATGAAGATATAGAGGATGTTAAGAAATTATCTCCTGAAGAGAGGCTGAAAAGGCTTAAGGAGATAGAAAAAAAGGAAGAGGATGAGCTTGAGAATATTCGTAGCCTTATCAAAAATAGTGAAGGAGAGATTGAAGTTGAAGACGAGAAAAAAAGAAGATTTCCAATCCCGCAATTAAGGTCTGTTGACACATCACCTTTGTTCGGCAAAAGAACAGAAGAAAGAAGATTAGTTGCAACGCATCACTTTGAAAAGCTTCCTGACAGGGAAGAGTCAGATGAAGAATCTCTCGAGGGAATTGCACAGAAAGTTCCTGAACAGCAATCACAGGAAGAAAAAACTCAGCAAGGCGAGCAGGGATATAGTGTTCAGGAAAGCTTTTTAGCAGATTATTCAGGAAAGCGCGCTAATACAATCAGATACATGCCAACAGAAGTTGTCCATGACAAAGTTTATAATATTGCTAAGTCATTAAAATATCAATCTGTATCTGAGCAGCAGATGGAAGATATGCTCAGCGAGATTGAGCTTACACTTGCAGGAACAGAAATGAAAATTTCAGACATAACACATGGCAAGTATATTCCAAGCGAAGAAATAAGCTATGCTGTTGATTTAACTCACAGGATTGCGAGGGATTTACTCGATAGATATCGGTAGATACAGGTAAAAAAGAGGGATTAAAAAATGCAATTTTACAGCGGCTACGGTGACAGGTCATTTGTTGATTATGTAAATACTATGGAGCCTGAGGCTTATGGACATGATATTCCGAGAGAAGACCATGTTCATCATGATGTTCCTATAGCAGATGTTCCTCAGGAATCTATTTCTGAATCACAATCAGAATCTCAATCTGGAAAAGGCAGTTTTGGAAAGCTGAGCATTAAGGATATTGGTATGAGTGTTCCTATGGGAATTGCTGCTAATAATGTTGCAGGCATTTACAGTAAAATCAGGATGGGAGCAGGTGCAATTGAAATCCAGTTTGCTGGAGCAGGGCGTTCTCAGAGAGGAGCATACACTCCAGAGATTATGGGACATGAGCAAAGGCAGGCAATAAGAGAAATGGCAGCTATCAATGAAATCAAGCTAAGCACTCACGCAAGTTTTGGCGTGATGGGTATTTCAGGATATACAGGAGACAATCCGCATGGAGGAGTTATGTTCCAGAGAGAGCAAAGAAAGCAAGCTTTGGATGAGGTTAAGCGTGCTATTGAATTTGCCAGAGACACTGCTGGCGGAGGTTCTGTTGTTGTTCATACAGGAGAAGTTGACAGGCCAATATCAGAACAATCATGGGCGAGAGATAAATATGGGAGATACATTTTCAAAGCATATGAAGACGAGCCGCAAACAAGCAGATTCAGGGTTGTTGACGAGAAAGAAGGCAGAGTTACACAATTCAGAAAAAATGAGAGAGTATCAAGACCAGATTGGCTGGTTGCTGATAAAGAATATGAAGGAACAGATACGCATGGAAATAAAGTAAGAGTTAAGAAAGGGGATTTTATAGATTATCTCGACAGAAAAGTCCCGTTTGAAGAAATCTATGACCATGAAAACGGTAGAGTTCCAAGGTTCGACAAGGAAAAAGGGATTTTCAAGAATAAGTATTATACATTTGATGATATGACAAAGGAAGCTCAAGCCAGAAATGAATGGAAAGCAAAAATGCTCGGGAAAAAGGTTGAGGAATTGTCAGATGATGAAAAAATTACTCCTGACGAGGTTTATGTTCGTTCATCAATGGAGGTTCAGGAGGCTTATTCTCGAGGATGGGCTTTTTATTATGGTCAAAGCACTGAAAGGCATATTGAGAATATCAAGAAGATAAGGAAAGCCCTTGAATTTTATAATCTGCTTGAAAAGGATATTCCTGTGGATGAGAAATGGAGAATAAAAAAAGAGATGAATCTTGTTACTGGATTGGCTGTACAGTTTGTCCCTCCTGAAAGCAAGAATCCAACTGAATGGCTGAAACAAGCTCTTACTGAGGAAGAAAAACAGCTTGCATTTTCCAGACAGGGTTCTAACTCAAGCTTGATGCAGGCAGAGGATTCTTTTGAGAGGCAGCAGTATCAGATTAGTGCTGAGAAGTTTGCTATTAGGGAAGCAATCAAGTCTTATGCTGATGCTGGGATTCATGCAATGGAGAATTCTATCGATAAGAAAAATCCTATTTATGTTTCATTGGAGCATATTTTTCCTGAGAGGTATGGAGGGCATTTGTCTGAGCTGAAGAAACTGGTTGAAGGTGCAAGAGAGGAGATGGTTACAAGGCTTTCACAAAAACATATTGTTGATCCTTCAGGTAGCAGAATTACTTATGAAGAAGCAAAGGCAATGGGAAATATTGCTTTGGCTGGTAAATTGAAGATGGTTGATAATCCGTATTATAGAGGAATACCTGAATCTCAGGCAAGGAAGTTTGCTGAGGAGCATATTAAGGCAACGCTTGACACAGGGCACATTAATATGTGGAAAAAGTATTGGATAACTGATCCTAATAAATCTCAGGAAGAGAATGATGCTGCTTTTAAGAAATGGGTTCTGACAGAGGTTGAGGATTTGGCTAAGAAAAAGATTTTCGGGAATGTTCATCTTGTTGATAATTTAGGGTATCAGGATGAGCATCTTTCTCCTGGGCAGGGTAATGCTCCTATCAAGGAGATGGTTGATATTTTGAGAAGGCATGGATATGATAAGAATTTTACAGTCGAGCCAGGAGCTGATGCAAGCGTTGATAATTCTGATTTTCATGGCTTGATGAAAACATGGAGATTGTTTGACAGCCCGATTTATGGGATGGGTATCAGGACAGGCGGTCAGTCTCAGTCATGGGGAGATGTGCATTATTCTTATTTTGGTCAGGACAGACCTCCTTATTTTGTATTTGGTTCTTATGCACCGTCGAATGAATGGACTCTTTGGTCAGGGATGCCGATGGAATAGCAGCGATAAGTCGCTGCATCCCTTGGTGCGGCATGAAGCCGCACGTGCTTGCCAGTATGCAAAAAGGAAGGCAAGCAGAACCACTTATCAAATCGCAAAATAAATTACTGGTGTTGAACTCTGAGGAGAAAACTCGTTGCGTCTATTGGGATGGCATAAAGCCGCACGTGCTTGCCTATATGCAAAGAGGAAGGCAAGCAGAACCACTTATCAAATCGTTTAATCAATTACTGGTGTTGAACTCTGAGGAG
>CAZXRI010000160.1:0-2209 GCA_964642765.1 uncultured Methanosarcinales archaeon
TCAGAGTTCAACACCAGTAATTGATTAGGCGATTTGATAAGTGATTCTGCTCGTCATCCTTTCTGCATGCTGACGAGCACGTCGGGCTTTATGCCCGACCAAGGGATGCAGCGACTTATCGCTGCTTAAATATCAAGAACAACAGTCGCAACATAACCGGAAGATTTCTTCTCAACCTTAAACAAATGCAGCGTTACAGCTTTCACATCAATCTTCAAATCATGCTTCTCAGGATTCAGCTCCTCTCCTGACAATTCAGCATCAAGAAAAAACCTGCCTTTTCTATCAGCAATTTTAACATCAAACACCTTGAACAGCAAAGACTCAGCATCCTTAAGAAAAACAATCTCATTAAGAAAATCAAACAGCAAATCCTCGACAGAATCCTTTGATAATATAATACTCTTCTTAACGGAAGCAGACAGATTACCAGAATCAACCATAACGCTGGTTGTTGCAATCGCAGAATTCACAAAAAGCTCCTCCAACGATTTGCCGTAAGCCTCAAATGCAATATCCGCAGTCGCAACCTTCTCGAGAAGCTTGAATTTATTTAATTTAGAAACCATACAAAATCACAACATCAAATCCCCCAAACAGGATTCTCCTTTCTTTTTATCTCAGCAATCTCTTTCAGCAAATCAATAACATCCCTTTTCAGATAATCCTTCAGCACCTTCATCCTCCTGAAATGCTCCTCTGGAACAGCAGAATACAAAATATCCCCTTCCTTTATCTGCCTTCCGACAATAACACCATCAAAAGAAATTGCAACCTGCTTTCCTTTCTCAACCTCATTAATGCTCTCCTGCTCCTGCTGGATGCTTTTAATGCTTGTAATCTCTTCTCCCTTGGAATTCATGATAGAAGTTGAAACCTTGGCTTTCCCCTCGAGAACCTCGCAGCCAACAATTGCAGGATTAGACTGCCTGAAAACATATCCCTTGAGAATCATAATCTTACACGGCTTAACAAGAAGATCAAGAATTCCTTTTTCCTTTTCAAGCCGCATTTCTTTTTGCCATGCCTCAAGCTCATCTATAAGCCTGTAAATAATTTCACTTGTGATTATCTTGATTGACCTTGTTGTGGCAACTTCCGACGGCAAAACAACATTAAAACCAAGTATTACAGCAAGAAGAGGATCCTTATCAAGATTTGCCTCTGCATCTGAGACATCTTTTTTAGATATGTTCCCAATAGACGCGCGTTTGATTGGTATGCTCTTATCTCGAAGAAGATTAATCATTGCCTCAAGCGAGCCAAGGCTATCTGCCTTTATCACAATGCCTTTGTCGTCGGTTTCAATCACAACCTCATCAACCTGTTTCTGCACCAAGGATTTTATCTGCTCAATATCTTCTTTGCTTGCAGACATTATCGGCATACCTGCAACAGCATCATCAGTTCCAGGAGCAGAAATCTTTACACCAGTGCATGCAATAACCTTCTCGACATTAATGAACTTGCTTTTCTTATCCCGCATCTCAGAAAGAGGAGCTGGCTCAAGAAGCGCCCTTATTTTAGCAACAATCGGCTGGCTGATTCCTCCAATAACAATAGTATCATTTCTTCTCAAACATCCATCATAAATAATCACATCAAGAGTTTTCCCCAATCCTTTCTCTTCCTTCACCTCGAGAATTGTACCTTTTGCATTATTGTCTTCAGAAAATTCAAGCTGCTTCTCGAGGAATTTTTGAGCCAATCCTGTCAGGACAATTAACAACTCAGGAATTCCCTCTCCTGTTTTTGCAGATAATGGAATAATGGCAATCTCCTTTGTATAATCACCTATCCTGTCAAACCTCTCGGAATTAAATCCCAATTCGCTGAGTTTTCCGACGATTGTATACAGCTTGTGGTCTATAGCTGTCTGAACATCAGAAGGCTGCTTTAAAATCATTTCAATAAGATGACCTTCAAAAGATTTCCATCCCCGTATTAAGTCAATCTTATTTGCAGCAATAACAAAAGGTGTCTTGCAGTGCTTCAGGATTTCAATACATTCAACTGTCTGAGGCATAATACCCTCGTTAATATCTATAACAAGAACAGCAATGTCTGCAAGGTTTCCACCTCTTTTTCGCAGATGGACAAATGCAGCATGCCCAGGGGTATCAATGGCAAGGAATCCTGGGATTGTCACATCAATATTCACACGCTTAAGAGATTCTCCGCAAACTCTTTTGACCGTTTCTATCGGGAT
>CAZXRI010000160.1:2225-3280 GCA_964642765.1 uncultured Methanosarcinales archaeon
CTTGTCGAGAATTGATGATTTTCCATGGTCAACATGCCCGACAAATGATACAAGGACTTTTCTTAACACTTGAGTTGGAGGCATAACACCTGAGAATATCTCTTGATTTATTTATGTTTTCTTTTATTCCGAGAGAGAATTTTGCGAAATATTTATATTACTCCATATCAAACTAAATTATGTGGAAAGTATCACCTACAATATAGAGAAATCCGTTAAAAAAAGCTTTTTCGGCGCTGCAAAATGGATAAAGCCATTTACGAAAGAAGATGAGAGATGGATTGAGGGAAAGCATGAGTAAAATTGTTGTAGACGTTATTTTGGTGTGAACATGACAGAAAAAGATAAACCGCAGACTAAGAAATTAAAAATCCTCGCCGCAGGCGACATTCACGGAGACAGAAACCTAGTCAATAAGCTTGCAGAAAGGGCAGAAAAGGAAAATGTTGACTTAGTTGTTCTTTGCGGAGACTTGACTTATCAGGAACAATCAACAGAAAATATAATTGGTCCTTTTGTCGCTAAAAAGAAAAAAGTCCTCCTTATCCCAGGAAATCATGAAACAGTTGCAACTGCTGATTTTCTTGCAGAACTTTACGGTGTGAAAAACATTCATGGCTATGCTGTGAGATATAATGATGTAGGAATTTTCGGATGCGGCGGTGCAAATATAGGATTGTTTCAACTTGAAGAAGGAGAGATTTATGACTTGCTGAAGAAAGGCTATGATAATATCAAGGCATTAACAAAAAAAATCATGGTTACTCATGTGCATCCATCAGGAACAAAAATCGAGAAATTCTCGTCGTTCTTTCCGGGAAGCTCAGGTGTAAAAAAAGCAATTGACAAGTTCAAGCCGGATATTCTTTTATGCAGCCATGTACATGAGGCAGAAGGCATCGAGGAGAAAATCGGCAAAACAAAAGTAATCAATGTCGGGAAAGGCGGGAAGATTATTGAGATTTGAACATATAATTCAAGTATACAATCCACCCTCATCAAAAGCCAGATTGTCAAAAGCATTTCTGAAAGCCCTTTTTTTTATTGAGAAAGTA
>CAZXRI010000161.1:0-3269 GCA_964642765.1 uncultured Methanosarcinales archaeon
GAATCCTTCTGCCGTAAAAGAAAAACTGCGGGATAAACCTGACTGTAAGCCCGAGCATCAATGATATGTTCCTCGGGTTAAGCCTGAATATTCTTAGAGGAGAAGCAAGCCATTCAATGCCAGCTATTAATCTGCTTAAAGTTGTTGTTGCTGTCAATATCAGCCCGAGGAATAAGAGTATCGAGAATTTCCACATTGATATAAGCCCTGTAATGATGTTTTCCCTCGAAAATATAATGTACATTAAGATTATGAAGGAATATATTGCGAGGATAGTTTTCATGCCTTTGAATATCTGCGTGAATGGAATCCTGCTTAACATGACAAGCATCAAAACTCCGAGTGATGCAACTGCAAGCTTTCCTGAATCATTTATCAGGACGAGAGCCGAGCTTGCAGCTATTAGCAAGATTATCTTTATCCTTGAATCTATCTTATGAACAAATGTGATTTTCTCTGAGTATTGCCCAATAATGTCATTCATCAAGCCCTGCCTCCTTGAGTATTTGTCTGCTAAGAGAAGCTTTTTTGCCTGAGAAGATTATTTTCCCTTCTTTAAGCACGATTACATCCTGTGTAATCTTCAAATCATCGAGAAGGTTTGTAATAAGGATTATTGTCTTACCTTGCTTTTTGTTGAGATTAGCCAAAATAGAAAAGATATTCTTCTTGTTCCTTGCATCAAGCAGTGTTGTTGGTTCGTCGAGAATTATGTAATATGGATTCATTGCCAAGACTCCAGCCAAAGCAACAAGCTGTTTCTGTCCTGCTGAAAGAAAGTTTACATTCCTTTTTGCAAGATGAGAAATATTTAATTCTGCCAATGTTTCTAAGACAATCTTCTGCATTTTCTCTCTTGGTGTGTTAAGGTTTTCAAGCCCGAATGCAATATCCTCCTCGACAATTGAATTAACAAGCTGGTCTTCAGGATTCTGGAAAACAAACCCAACCTTTTTCCTGACTTCAAAAGGATTTTTTCTTGTGTTAATGCCATCAACAAAAACATCTCCCTTTGCAGGAATAAGAAGTGCATTGAAATGCTTTGCAAGTGTTGTTTTTCCTGAGCCGTTTGCTCCTATGATTGCTGTAAACGAGCCTTCTTTTATCCCGATGGAAATGTCATCAAGGATAAACTTCTCGTCGTATTTGAATGATATTGATTTGGTTTGGAGCATTTTTTATTCTTGTTTATCTGCTTAGAATTTAATTGTTTTGGAATAGGTTATTGACTTGGTAGGAGTCAAAACGAAATATATATAAAGGTATTTGCACTCCTGATGTTTATGAATGATAGCTATATATTGCGAATACAATCTAGGTTGCGTCCTATACATGGGTTGCCAGATGATTATTTAGGAAATAGAGTTATAAGCCCTCATGAAAGAAGTATGAATGATAAAGGATTTGCTTGGAAAGAAAATTATCCATTACACACTCATGGAGATAGATCTTATCTGGATGGAATTATTGCGGCAGAGAGAGGTGGCGGATATAAATTACAAATAACGAGTCATGCTTTTGATTATCATGGTAATCCTTTTCCTCATATGGTTGCTCTCTATAGAAAGCCTCAACCGAACGAGAACCCATAAACCCTTAACTCATCTTTTGTTTCAATCTCAATAATTCTTCTTTTTCCAGTCGGGAATTTTCCTATCAGATAAAGCTCAGAGCCTTTTACAAGAATATTCCAGATAAACTTTCCGTCTGATTTTATCTTTACAAGAGAGCCTGAATCAGAGCCAGCCACAAAATAAATTTTTCTTCCTTTTCCGACGATAATAATCCTTTTGTCTCCTGATGAAGGTTTAGTCTCGGTAAATTCCTTTCTCTGAATCCAGCCTTTGTCAGCATAAATAATTCCAAACTGTTTATTCTTTGCGTCTATAGGAAGAATCTTTCCATGCTTGGACTTTCCTGCATACACAGTCGGTATTTTTGATAGTTTTGGCTCTTTGAAATAAGCCTTCCTGATTTTCTTTAAGTCTGCCGCAGGAATCTCATCCCTTATTTTCTCCTCGAGAATCTTATAGTCTCCTTCTCCAATATGCCTGTAAATCTCTTTTTTGCCTTTGATAAGAATGGAAGATGGCCACCAATTTATTCCTAATTTTCTGATTAGCTTTCTGTCATTATCGAGGATAACCGGAAAATCAGCCTTTATCTTTCTTAATGCCTTTTTCACATTTTTGGCATTCCTTTCAAACTCCCATTCATAGGGATGAACAAGAATAAGCTTTAATCCAAACCTCTTATATCGGGAATAAATTTTTTTAATATAAGATAAACTCCGTCGGCAATTCATGCAGCTGTGCGTGAAAATCTTGATAATGGTTAATTGATTCATATTTGATTATTTCAATAACCTTTCCAAATTAATTGCCTTAGACAAATAAGCAGCAACAAGAAGCTTTAGAGTATCTCCGATAAGGAAAGGAAGAACCCACCCTATAAAGATTATTCCCCATGAACTTTGAGTTATGAGCTTTGCCTGAATTGAGCCTCCAATGTAAATTATTATCGAGCCGACTATCATTGGGATTAATGCGTTTAACGGCAGGATATTTTTCTTTGTGAGATAATATGCTCCTCCTGCAAGCGCAGCTATGATTGCAATGCTAATAACACCTATGAAAATTCTTGATGAAAAAGCCAGCTTGGAAGTGATTGGCATAATTCCCATTCCAATGAATAAGTCAGCATAGATAACTCCGAGGAGGATTACTAAAACAGCCAGAGAAGTGTAATTAATCAGCTTTGATTTTTTTGAATTCACAAGCCAGCCAATAATAAAAGCAGCAAATGGATAGCTCAGCAGATAGCCACCTGTTGGGCCGAATATAATTCCAATTCCTCCAGTGCCTCCTGCAAATACAGGCAAGCCAATTGCTCCTGCAAGAAGGTATAGTATCATTGAAACAGCACCGTATATCGGACCAAGAACTGCTCCAGCAAGCAAAACTGCAAGTGTCTGCAATGTTATAGGCACAGGTGTAAAACCAAGCGGGATTTTTATCGAGGCAATCGCAACTGTAAATGCAGCAAATAATGCAGCAAACACCATTCCTTTAAGTGGATTGATTTTCATATGCTTTTGGTTTTGAGAATTGTATAAAAAGCTTGTTAAAAAATCTATAGGATATATGTTGAGTGATTTGAATTCTCTCCAGCAACACACAGTTTTCTAAGCTGAACTTTCATGTTATCTATATAGCCCCGTATGTATTCAGCACAGATTCTTACATCTCTATCTCCAACAGGTGTTTTTT
>CAZXRI010000162.1:0-3265 GCA_964642765.1 uncultured Methanosarcinales archaeon
TACCCATGATTGAGCAGGAGATTCACTTTCAGGCGGCTCTGTATTAAATACAGCCCAAAGAAATCTTGCTCCATAACTTGTATCTTCTATTGGACCATCAGCAATCCCATCAACACCATCAGGCCAGTTATGGAAGATAAGCTTTTTTTTGAAATTCTCATTTTTAATTCCCCATTTTTGCCAATCCTCGTCGGTAATATCTGCAGATTCCCATGTTCCTTCCTTTCCTGCATAATCATAAGTCCCGTCTGCATGAAGATTCATTTGAGCAATTGTTGCAGGAATAAACTTAGAGCCGCCATTCTTGTAATAATGTGTTATTCCATAAACCTTCCAGCCGCCTACAGATGCCTCATCTATTACTCCAGAGGGTTTTACATCCGGCTTTTTTGGGTCGTTCTTAATTATATCCTCTGTTTTATTGCCTGTTTTCTCGTCTGAAAGATTAATATTTATCTTTGTTATCTTTGGCAATTCAAGAACTGTCTGGATAATTTTATTTCCGCTTTCATTAAAAGAAATATTGTATGTCCCTATTTTCACATATCCTTCACCTGATTTTGGGTCTTCAAACGAGTCAATTTGTGGCTCTAAAAATCCTGCTCCTATTTCAGGACTTTTAAAATCATTATCATCTTTTGGAGCTGTCCAACTCTCGTCTATTTTCGGAGCAATATAACCATCTCCTGTTTTCGGAGCTTCATAGATCTCGTCAGATTTTGGAGACTGATAATCTCCGTCTGGAGTTGGAGATTTCCAACTGCCATCACTGACAACATTTCCTGTTATAGATGGCTCCGAAAGAAAAACAAAGATTATACTACCGAGAAGAAAAACAAAAAAAACTGACACAAGTATTCTTTGATGCTTTATCATTTTATTGTTCTTGGACGATAGCATTTATAATTTCTCAATATATCTCAATGCCCGAATTTCAGCCAGATAGTCCCTGCATTCTCCACAAGCGGAGGCTCAACATGATAAACAACCCAGATAAAATCAATTCTTCCGTCGGATATTTCAATTGGACCATCTGCTGTTGCCTTATTCCAATTATTCAATGTAATCTTTTTTATCGGACCATAAGAGTCAATTTCCCACCTTGTCCAATCCTCGTCTGTAATTTCAGAGATTACAAATTTTCCTTTTGGATCGCCAAATTTCCAAGAACCATCTAATTTCCCCTCTGCCTTAATCTCAAGATTTCTTGAAACAGGAGCAGTTGTTGAGCCAGCTCCTCCTATATCATAAAAAATTCTCTCTGAATAAACACGCCAATTTCCAGAGAGAGTTTTGCTTGTGATCTGCTCGCTGGCTGGATTTTCATTTTCATTATTATTTTGCTTTTCATCCTCAAGCAAATCAGAAGGAATTATCTCAAAACTGTCAATCATTTTTTGGACATCTGAAATATAATCATTGTAAGAATTTTCTTCAGCAACATAACTCCATGTATAAGAAATTCCGTCTTTGACTGCCGAGATTTGCATGACCTTAAGGCTTAATTCTCCAGAGGTTGCTGTGTAAACAATTTTTTGGGCATTATTTCCAGAGAGTTTTGCAGAGCCTGATTCTATAATTTCTATATCTTGGAAAGCCATCTGAAGATTTTCAATTGCACTTTTTGTAAATTCTTCAAGAGTCGGGCTTTGTGCAGAAACATCATTCATTACGAGGTTAATGTTTTCCTGAAAATTATCTGATGCGGATGTAGCAGAGAATGCAACAATAATATCAGGCAGGTTTTCATTTGGAATCCAGTCTTTTGGATAGCTGATTTTTATTTGGTAATCTGCATTTATATAGACGAGAAAATCACTTGATAAGAGATGAGAGTTCTTATTATTGTTATTGGCTGTCCCCTTGTCAATAGCCTTATCGACATTTGCCACACAGCTAGAGATAAGTAATACAGCAATCAAAGAGAATATTATGATTAATATAATAGGCTTAAATATTATAGACTTAATCCTCGGAAAATCCATTTTTGACACCTCTTTTTAATGTGAATTTTCGTTTACATCTGATATTTTCAGAGGGTATATAAAAAAGTTTCTGATGAGAAAAAATATTTAGAAAGAAATTTATAGGAGTATCGCTGAAAGCAATCAAAGGCTGATAATAATGGTTGACAAGATTAAGACAGGAATCAAAGGGCTTGACGAGATTACAAACGGCGGCTTTCGCCGGAATATGTCTATCCTTCTTACAGGCTCTCCAGGAACAGGGAAAACAATAACAGCCTTGCAGTTTCTTTATGCAGGAGCAAAGGACTTCAAGGAGAATGGATTGTTTATATCAACAGAGGAAAATCTCGACGATATCAGGGGATATGCAAAAGATTTAGGGATGGATCTTGATAAATACGAGAAAAAAGGAAGCCTTATCCTCTATGAAAAATCTGTTTCAACTCTTAAAGGAGGCATTGTATCCATAGATGGGCTTCTTGGGCTGATAAAGAAGAACAAGATAAAGAGAATTGCCCTTGACTCAATAATCTTCTTTGAGTATATGTATTCAAAGGATTCTGATAACAGGATGGAATTCAGACGGCAGGTAATTATGTTCTTGCAGCAGATAAAAAAAGCAGGGGTTACATTCCTGACGATTGCAGAGCGTTCTGTAACTGATTTAGACAGGCTTGAGTATGATTTGCTTGATTTTATTTTTGACGCAATTATCCTTGTTACAAGGGCAAGAAGAGGAGCATATTTCGAGAGGCTTATCAGCGTGATAAAAGTCAGAGGGCAGGAGCATAATCTGGATGTATATCCATTAAAGATTGGAGCAGGCGGGATTACAATCCTTACTGACCAGACACCTTTCTCGCTTGTGCAGAATGGTGAAAGCAAGAATAAAATCTGAACTCATCTGAACAACAAAATATATATACCCTTCATCTTAATTTATTCTCATGGATTCTATAATTGAAACAGGCGTTGACAAGCTTATTGAATTGATAAAGTCAAAAAAAAGAATCTCGTTTCAGGATGCTTCAACAGAGCTTGGGATAAACCAGAACCTTCTTGAGGAATGGGCTGATTTTCTTGAGGAAGAAGGCATTATTACTGTCGAATACAAGCTGACAACTCCATACCTCGTTGTAAAAGAACTGAAGAGAGAAGATGTTACGCAAAAGACAGAGGACTTTCTCAGGAAGAAAGAGACATTTGTGAGCAAAGCTGAGTCAATGCTCTCGATAATTGAGAAGGAATCCAAAGAATTAACGCAGGTAAAGTCTGAATCAGAGAAGCTGAGGAAAAGC
>CAZXRI010000163.1:0-3247 GCA_964642765.1 uncultured Methanosarcinales archaeon
AACTAGGATAAGCATAAGGTGGAGTATAATCATGTCTTATCTGTGCAGGATAATCTGTAAGTTCCCATCTCCATTCCAATTCTTTCAAGGAATATTCTGCTCCTGACCTTGCGGCTCTAAACCTTTTTCTGTCCTTATCTAATGCATCTAATCTTTCAGAGCCGCTCATTCTTATCCTCTCGAATTCCTGCATAATTCCTCTCTCTAATTCTCCCTGAGTAATTGAAAATAGAAAATCAAGTGTTTCAAAAAAGAAATCAACATACTTTTCGTGAGACAATTTAAGTAATTCAGTAGGCAAATCATAATCTGCTAATGTTGGAGAGCAACCAGCAAGCATTTCTCGACTATAGCTAAAAGAGTCATAAGCAATCTCCCAAGGCTTTAATTCTTGACCTTTAAATCTTTGACCCAAAAATTCTGCAAAGCGATATAACTCTGGAGTTGAGTTTGGATTAAATCCCTGCATATTTTCCAGTCCGTATACAATATCATCAGTCGGGAATGTCCTCTCGGAATATTTTTCTAAACCTATCAATTTACAAACCCCTCTCCCAACTCTTTGAGCATATCCTGATGTTTCTCGAAGTATTTTCTCGACTTGGAAAAAATTTCAATTAATTCTCTTGATACAGCCTTCTTTAGGTCTGCTGGATGAAGCTGTTTATTTACAAAGGCATTTTCAAGTTGTTCGTAATTCTCGAAGATAATATCTCCGCCGAATTTTTCAGGTCTTTCTATCTTGAGTTTGTCTTTTAATGTGAATACGACAAATTTTGTTATGTGCATTACGCCGTTATTTGAATCTCCAACTAAGCAGTATGCTTTGGAAATCTTGTTTTTTATCTGCTCTTCAGAATCGTATATCTTAATGTGTGAATCAGGAATAGAAGCACTCATCTTTTCTTCTGGTCCTTTCAGAGAGGAAATCAATGGTGTCATTAATTCAATCCTTGCTTTGTAGCCGAGTTTTGGGAGTTCTTCCCGAGCCAATGCCATGATATGCCTTTGGTCAATTCCACCTATCTGCATATCAACATCAAGGTATTCTTCGTCGAGAGCTTGCATAAGCGGATAAATGATTTCTGAAACTTTCGGGTTTTTCATCCTTGTTACTTCTGATGCGGCTCTTGTTGCCCTGTTGACTGTTACAGAGGTTGCCATCTTAAGCAAGTCATGGACATAATCCTTTTCCTGCTGAAATTCTGAGCCAAGAACAATCTCCGGCTTATCATCCCATGGAAAGCTATTCTCGATGCATTTTTTATAATACTCTGCCCTTTTTTCTATCTCTTCCCAAGGTGCCTTTAAATCATCGAGAGCCGCATGGATGTTTGCTATCAGGATTTTTGTTTTGATTCCTGCTTTGTTGAGGTCAAAGACTTTGGTTAATGGAATCAGGTAAGCCATGTGAAATGGACCAGTGCATGCTGTTCCGTAATATGCTGTTAATTTTTCGTCGGTGTTTAGTCTATCCTTCAATTCCTGCTCTGTGAGGATTTCTTGGGTGTTCCTCTTGACGATTGAAAACTTTTCTTCTGCATTCATGCAACATGTGTTTCTTATTTAGTATAAATTATTTTGTGTTGTGAACAAAAAAAGCAACGGCATAGCAACCTTTTTAAAATTCCCAATACTCTTTAAGCACAAACAAGAGTGAACCAAAATGCCTTTCCATGATGCGTATGAATCAATGTTTGACACAAAGCAGATGAGAGAGATAAACGACTTTCTCCCTCAGATGAATCCAATGCAGATTAACGAGCTGCTCATAAAGCAGACAATGGAAAAGGCAAAGCTCGAGAAGAAGTGGGTTCTTGTTTTTGTAATAGGAACAAAGCCATGCTTTTACAAATTCTACGGCTCAATGGTTGAATGCGAGAAAAAAGGTATTCCTAATTTTGTGATTGATTCAAACCAGCATTATGATTCTGTTCTAACTCACGGTCTGAAGGAATTCAACTATTCTGAGAAGATTGCCGCAAACCTCTCGATAAGAGGAGATTTGGCACAAAAATCAGCAGAGCTTATGATGAAAGTAAGCTGGCTTGCCCGCTACCTGCAAAAAAACTGGCCCGATGTTACAGTTATTCCTGTTGTTCTCGGAGATACAATCATGACAAGCATTGTTCCAGCCGCATGGATGTTTTCAAGGAATGAAAAGGCAATCCAGAATGAGGCAGGTTTAAGGTCAATGGCTCCTGAGGTTATGAAAAAAGCTCTCGAGGTTGATACAGATAAATTTATAGAAGAGCAATTTAACGGGAAATGGATTCTTCTGAGAAATGAGCCATTTCCAGAGCAGTGGGATACTTACACATCAGCTGCAGGAAGTGAATTTCACTTTGCTCCGATTGAATTGAACAAAGAGCACCTTATTAGGGAAGGTTATCCTGAAGAGAACATATTCACTATCGGCGGTGTTGTTGTTGATGCTCTTAATGTAAAGCGGAAAGAAAAATCCTCGAGGAGCATCTTTAGTATTTATCCACAGCTTGAAGATGGAGAATGGGTAAGGGTTGATATTCATCGTCGGGATAATCTTACACCTGTGAGATTCAAGGCTATTATCGGAGGAATTAAGGATTTGGTTGAGAAGGGATATAATATAAATTTTGTCGAGATGAATGCAACCAAATACGGGATTGACAAGTATGACCTGAGAGGGATTATTGATGGCTTGAAAAAGCACAAGAATTTTCTTCATACTGAAGTCTGGCCTGAATATAGCCAAGTGATTGAGTTTTATGAGTCAGAGCATTGTTTTGCGGCATTGACAGATTCAGGAGGTATTCAGGAAGAGATGAATCTTCTGAAAAAGCTCTGCCTGACTTGCAGGTTTAATACCGATAGACCTGAGACAGTTAATCAATCAAGGAATAATCTTCTTGTCCCGCCGATAAGCAAGGAGTTTATCGTCGAGAAGTTTGAGCATGTTTATGATAATGAAGATTTGCAGAAAAGAATGCGTTCTGCTCCTGTGATTTATGGTGAAAGGGTTGGAGAGAAATTTGCTAATATCATAGACGAGCTTATCGAGAAGAAAGCAAGGCCTTTTAGATGGGCACATGAGGCTTTAGGTTTGTGGAAGGAAGATGGGAATGGAGGCGGGATGTTGTGAGTATATTTTTCTATAATCAAAATGGAACAACCCAAATTAAAACTTAGATGATTTTTCGAGGTCTCTTTGGCTTTATTATATATGCCAATTAATATCTAATTATTTTCAGGTGCCCACAAAACAAGA
>CAZXRI010000164.1:0-3231 GCA_964642765.1 uncultured Methanosarcinales archaeon
ATAGCAGCGAAAACTCGCTGCATCCGTTGGTGCGGCGTAAAGCCGCACGTGCTCCCTCGATATAAAATTGGATTGGGAGCAAAATCATTATCGAAGATTCTGCAAAAAGCTGGTCGAACTAAGTTTGTAAAAAATAAGATATGCCCCCACAGGGAATTGAACCCTGGTCTCAAGGTCCGCAACCTTGTATTCTATCCGTTAAACCATGGGGGCGAGAATAAATAGAGAACACAATTTTTCTTTATTAATTTGTGGGTTTGAGTTAAAACTTAAACCCCCTTTTATCGTAGGGTTGATAAGGGCATTAGTAATGCCCTTATATCCGGAAAGCATGGGGGCGAGAATAAATAGAGAACACAATTTTTCTTTATTAATTTGTGGGTTTGAGTTAAAACTTAAACCCCCTTTTATCGTAGGGTTGATAAGGGCATTAGTAATGCCCTTATATCCGGAAAGCATGGGGGCGAGAATAAATAGAGAACATAATTTTTCTTTATTAATTTGTTTATTTAAAGAAATAAAATAATTGATTTCTCGATAAACATTTAAAAGTAGTAACAAACAGAAACATTTATAATCTTCTTGTGTCTATTGTATATGAGAATGAATCAGTAATTAAAATTGGAAATCTCGCCAAAATTGCAATATCCATGCACAAATGAAGATTTAAGAGGAATAGTATCAGGATTAGACTTATCGCCAAAAGATTCGGTATTAGCTGTTGCAGGTTCAGGAGACCAAGCTTTTGCTTTCTTGGAATATGCAGCACATGTTAAAGCAGTTGATATTAATCCCAATCAAATTAAATATATGCAACAAAAAGCAAGAGCATTGAGAGCAGGAGATTATGAAGAATTCTTAAGAATTGAGACAGCAGATTATATAGGAAATTATGGCTCACATCTTGCTAAATTCGATAGAGATAGAAGAAAGAAATATTTCGTCGGAGACGACCCTCTAAGATTGGCAAAGATTCGTGGAAATCTGGATAATTTGGTAATTGCTGAACCAGCAGATATTATTGAGGTCGCACAAACAGAATCAGGATATACTAAAACTTACTTATCTAATGTTATTGGATATAGAGATGCTGAGAGTTATATAGACTTTACCCCAATTTTACGAGGGATTGCAGGAAATCTACCTTTAGACGGTTTGATTTATGTAGCAAATCATGGTGAATTTTTGGATAGAATGAGAAATGTATCAACTTTACAGGATTTCGGAGATACATATGTAGATAGCAAAATCAATAATCCAAAAAAGTTATATCCTCAGTTAGTATTATACCGTGATAGAGATTTACAAGATAATTCCTTCCTGCCTCTTGAATTGGTAGTTGATAGGGATTTATCTGCAAAAGCAAGAAGAGGTGAAGGATTGTGGAAGCCCGCTGTTTATAGAAGAGTTAAACCCAATTCAAGTTTAAGTATTTCAGAGTTGTATCAAATGCAAATGTATTCTGCATCATCCAACCCTATTAGTCATCACCAAAATCCATAACATTAATCTGCCCTTTTCTCTTTCCTGACTTTATCGGCTCGATATTTTCATCAACCTGCTTCTTGATGCTGTCTGCAACTTTCTCGCCGAGAATCTGCTTAAGCTTAAGCAAATCAGATTTTTTAACATCTGAAATATCCCTGATTCCATTATAGTAAAGCTTTCTTGCCCTTGCCCTGCCAATTCCTTCAAGCCTAATCAGCGAGAGAAGCTCTTCTTTCACACCATATCTTAATCTCACACGGAGCTTTTTAATTCCTGAAATAATATCCATTACCTTCATCAATCGTGCAATCTCCTCTGCAGAATAAAGCATCCAGTCAGCCAGCTCAATCTTTGCTCTCAGCTCACCCGGCCTGACATTGTATCTCTCGAGAATATCCTCCTCATCAACTTCCGAAACCCATTCATTAAAAACAATCGCTGTCTTAATAGAATCAAGAAAATCCTCATACTCAAAATCATACATGCTCGGCTCTTTCTCAAGGAGAGAATCACCATACTTCAAAAGGACTTCCTGAACAGCCTCATAATCCTTCTGCCTTGATTTCAACATTGGCCTCATCTCATTTGTATGCGAAACCATCTGCAAAAGAGGAATCTCCTTTACATCCTTATATCCCCGAGAGCGTTTCAGGCATTTCATAATAAAATTCGCAGAAAGCGGATCAACATAAAGCTCAGCAACCCTTTTACCAAGGAGAGTTGCCCTGTATTTCTGCTCGTAAATCTCGTCGGCAGAAGCAAAATCATCAGTCTGGGATGATGTGATAAATTCCCACTCAATTAACAGCCTCAGCATTTTCTCGATAATAACAACAAGCTTTTCCATATCCTTAAAATGATGCGCCCAGAAAGTTCTCCCGAAAAAATTAATTATCTCCTCTTTTGTCGAGAGAAAATTTGCAGAAATCAAAGAAAGCAGATAAGTCCTCAGCACAGGCTCAACAGCAAGCTTTGAATCTATATCCTCTGGCTCACCCAGCAAATATCTCTCTATGATTTCCTCTTTCTCTGCCTCTGTTCCTGCAATGCAGATAGATTGCCCTTCAGTATCATACTTAGGCCTTCCGCTTCTTCCTGACATCTGCATATAATCAAGAACAGGAATCCAGTTATATCCCCGATAGCCGTATCTTTTCAAATCCTTTATTACTGTACGATATGCTGGAAGGTCTAAGCCATAAGAGTTATGAACAACAAATCCATTTGCCACAAACATATGGTTGTTATTCTTGGAATTTGGCAGAACAACATCATATACAACTGGCTCATAATCAGCAATGCTAATCTCTTTAACAATATCCCAATAAATATCTCCATCGTAATCACTATCTCTCCATCCTTTCTTAATCTTAACATTAAAGCAGTTATCACATATTGGGCAGAATTTCATCTCAAAGAAATCTGAAAAATTCCTCTCATGTAGGACAAAATTTTTGTAAATCCAATTACCAATCTTATTAAGGCTCCAATACCATTCTGTTGTGCTTCTTGCTCCAATTCTTCTTTTAAAAATTAACTCATAATGATGGTTTAGCCTTGTATCTTTTTTTCTTGGAGCAAAGCCCAATTCTTCACAAAGTTTATTTGAGCCTGCCTCCTTATGAACACCAAGATAATGAATTATCCTCAGCTTTTGATAGCCCCATATTTTATGCTCTTTGCTCCTTCCTCCAAATAAATCACGTTAAATCTTATAAGAGCATGCTTTACATTCCAGATAAT
>CAZXRI010000165.1:0-3217 GCA_964642765.1 uncultured Methanosarcinales archaeon
TATGTTTGGAAGACATAACATTTTAAATTAATTATTTATGTCTTCCATTATATTTACCACAAACTAATATTTCCGCCGATATCAAAGAGACCTAAATCTATTTGTCAAGATGTTTTCCCAGCCAGCAATGCAATTGTGAAAACTGAAACTATAAGCAGGAAAATCATGCCGAGTATCTTCGGATGAAACAAAACATGAACAGTATTTGAATAATCCATCTCTGTCCCGTTCTCTCCAGGAAGAAGCGTCTGCTCCCTGAGGAAAGCGGCAAACCCGAGGAGAAAGCCGCCTACAATTATAACTATCACGATTACCCTAAGATGAGCTATTGACGACAAATCACCTGCGCCAAAACTCTTTATCAGCACAGTAACTATCATTATGAGGATAAGGAAAACAGCAAACCACGGCGCCATGTATCTTATTGACGCTGAAACAATTGGTGAAAGCAGGACAAAGAATCCAACAATCAATCCAAGGATTATGTTTATAGCATGGTTCTGGATAACTTTGCTGTATGTGAGCAAGGCATAAACAGTAAGCCATACAAAAATAAATACAAAGAAGTTAGAGAATTGCTCTAATCCTGTAACATCCAGGAAAGTAGCCATTTTTTACTTTTTGCCGCCAAAGAAATCCCTGAATGCAGTGCCAATGGTATTTGCCATGTGAGACTTATTCTCTCCTTCCTCGCCTTTTGTAATCCACCACACAACAACTGCAAATGCAAGTACCATAATTACAATAGCCAATGCATCAGAACCAAACATGTCATTGAACCATCCCCATCCTGTCCACCATCCTGCTGAAGCCCCGAAAATCCAGATTATTGCGATTATTGCTGCGATTGCAACCCAGCCTGATAATGGTCCACCCATCCAGTTGCGCTCTCCTCCGAGAACACCGATAATAGTCAAAAGCATGATAATCGCGACAACAATAATAGAAACATTAGGAATTGATTCCTTCATCATTCTAACAACATCATATTGCGGAGGATATGTTCCGAGAACATGAGGCACAACAACAAGAGCTGCAACAGCCAGTGCAAATATAACATTAAACCTTCTCTTACCCTCGCCGAGAATCTTTGTTTTCTGGAGCGTTGCAAACATTATGATAAATATAATCAGGAAAGGAAGAATTATGTCTGTCAATCCCCAACTTTCAAGTATCCTTATAAAATTTTCAAGCTGGTATGCGCTGCTAGCCATGTTGGCACCTCGTTTTTAGTTTATGATATTATTTATCTTGACTATAGATTGATATCTTTATGATACTTCTATCGAGATAATTCATATTTAAATGTTTCTATTCCCCGAACAGTAAGATTTATATAGAATATGTGCGGGGATTAAGCATAGAGAATTAATATTATAAAAGAATATCAAAAGCATAAATCCAGATTAAGATATAAAAAAAGGGGATGATAGTATGGATGATGATAAGAGTTATGGAATTATTTCTTATCGTGAGTTTTCTAATTTGAAGAAGGATTTGGACGATATTAAGAAGAAAGCTTCTCCTGATACAACTAAGCAGATAGTTGATTCTATGGCTAAGCTTTCTCAGGGAATGGACAGCATGCTCCAGCTTTTCAAGAGTGCTGCTGATGAGCTTAAAGTCGAGGAATCTTCTCAGGACCAATTCATTAAATATCTCCAGCCATTGACACAAAAGGTTGATGAGCTTATGGAGCAGACTAAAGTTATTGCAGAAAGCATGGTTGGAATAGTTGAGATGGTTAAGGAACTAAAGGAAGAGAATGAAAAGCATCATACTATTCATCATGTCCAGCATATTCAGCACCATGCTCCGCCTATGAGGCGTCAAGCTCCAATGCCTCCTCCTCAAATGCGCCAGCAGGATGAAGAGCCCCAAGATGATAATCTTCCTCCTCCTATGGATATGATGCCATCTCCTCCTATGAGAGGTCCGCCTCAGCCGTTTCCTCCTCAAAATTTAGGGCATTCGGCTCCTGCTTTTGGTTCGGCAATGCCACCTCCGCCTATGCCGCAGTTTGGTTCACAAGAGGATGATTTGCTTGACCCTCTTTCAGGTGGTTTAGAGCCAAAGAAAAAAGGGCTTTTAGGCAGATTCAGACGGTAAGATGGCTGAGCAGTTAGGAAAAGAGTTTCTCAAGAGATTCATGAAACAGGTTTGTGTTAATGTAAAGAATCAGAATACTTCTTCTTCCATAAATCGGGAAGATATCCAGAACCAGCTTGAAAAAATTAAATATGCTGCGCTGAAAACAAAAAAAAGGTGGCTTATCGAGAGGGAAATTCATTTTCTGGAGAGCATGATTAGTGATGTTGGAAGGTCTGTGAATACTGAGATACAGGAATTGAGGAGAGAAATTGAATCATTACAGGCAAAGTTTAATTCTGACAGTTCCTATGTTGTTGGAAAGGATGATGCTGATGAGCAGAGGAATCTTCTCGAGGGGATTAATGAGAAGCTTGACATTCTTCTTGACAGGAAGATTTCCCGCGAGAGGTACGAGTCTGATGTTACTGGCAAGTTTGGCAATGCAATTGATAAAGTCAGAAAGAAAAAGCATCTTGTTTCTATCGAGAAAAGGCTTGCTGAGATTAAGAAACGGTATGCCTCCCTGAAAAAGGCTAAGAAGAACAAGCGGATTGATGATATCGAGAGAAAGATTAAGAGCCTGAATGTCAAGATTAAGAGATAGGTCGGTATTACTTTTTTCTGATGATAATCCTATAATCCACATCATTCAGCTTTTGTATATCGAGAATCTCATGACCTTCTTCCTGCATGCTCCGAGAAACATTATCAACAGCAGGGACATGGTCAACAAGAACTTCCAATGTATCTCCTGATTCCAATTCCTCGAGAGCAAGCTTGGATTTTACAAATGTATAAGGACAGATTTCTCCTTTTATGTTTAATGTTTTGGTTGGCATATAAGCAGAATTGAATGTATCCTTTAAAAAAATTGCTGATAATTTTATTCTGATTGGATTAATAACAGGAAAATTATTATATGAGCACACATTATATGCACTCATGGCAAGCATTAACATTTCAATAAAGCAGGATGCGTATGAGTTTCTAAAAAAATTCAAGACAGAGGACAAAAGCTTCTCTGATATAATCCTTAGCTTCAGAAAAGAAAACAACGATGTTATGAGATTTTTTGGAGCATTGAAGAATTCTGACTGGGATAATAAAGAAGAAAAAATGAAAGAAT
>CAZXRI010000166.1:0-3207 GCA_964642765.1 uncultured Methanosarcinales archaeon
CGGAATCTTTACATATGCATGGTCAGGATGGTGGTATATATTTGATTTCCTGCTATTTGCTTTAGTTGCGACTATTTTTGTTTCTGCTTTTATTTATCTTGTAAGAAATAAATCTTTAAAGGGATATGTTAAGGAGCCTTCTACAAAAAATATGCTGCTATCTTTGCTGATTTTTGTTGCTGTTTCAGGGGTTGTTTCTTCTACCTCAATTGGATGGGCTGAGTTTGCTAAAACACCCATTAATCCTTTATCATTTTCTCAACTTAAAGATTCTGTTTCTGTTACTAATCTCTGGCCTAATGTTTATGTGACTGTTGCTGAGCTTCAGGAAGGAAGTCTTGGTGACATTATTGGACAGCTTGGAGGGAAGGTCTATTTTTTTATCGGGATGCTGGGGCTTATTTTTATTCTTTTGAGAAATCCTGAGAAGAAAGAGGGTGTATTTGCTCTGGTATCTGTCCTATGGTATTTTGTTTTAATGCTTGAGCAGGTTTTGGCTTTGCCTATCTTCATTTATCTTATTTTGCTGGGGATACCTCTTGCTGTTTGGGTTTTGTTTTTTTCTGACTCTAAAAAGATACTTGAGTTTGAGTTTGCAATGCTTTTGCTTTTGTGGATTGTGTCAGGGCTTTATGCCAGCACCAAAGGAATCAGGTTTACATTGATTGTTGCTCCTGCATTTGCTCTTGCTTTTGGCATTGCTGTAAGCTGGGTTGTTGATTATTTCAGCAGGATGCTTCACAAGGAATTTAATTTGTCGAGGGTTATTTCTTCTATTGTTTTGATTGCTGTTGTTTCATTGCTTTTCATTAAGCCTGTTATGGATTCTTATTCTGCTGCTGTTGTTGATACTCCTATTGTTAATGATGCATGGTATAACACGCTTACCAAGATTAAGCTGAATACTTCTCAGGATGCAATTATAACTTCATGGTGGGATTTTGGCCATCAGTTTAAGGCTCTTGCAAATAGAAGGGTTACTTTTGATGGCTCAACACAATCTTTTCCGCCTGCTCATTATGTAGGGAAGGCTCTTTTGACTAATGATGAGAATCTTTCTGTTGGGTTGTTGAGGATGCTTAATTGCGGTTCTGATCTTGCGTTTGTGCATCTTGATGCTGATTTGAAAGATATTGCAAAGTCTATTGATGTTATTGATAATATTGTTGTGATGAATCGGGATGATGCAATTGATTATTTGAGAGAGAATGGGGTTTCAGAGAATGCGATTGTTTCTGTTGTTAATTATACTCATTGTAAGCCTGTGCAGAATTTGTTTATTACTTCTGAGGATATGGTTTCCAAGGCAGGTGTATGGGGGCATTTTGGAGGCTGGGATTTTGATAAGGCATTGGCTAATAGCAAAATAAAAAGTGAAGAGTTTACTGATATTGATGAGGGGATTCAATTTTTGCAGGAGAGGTTTGGTTATTCTGATGAAGAGGTCGAAAGGGTTTATTTTGAGATATTGAATCTTAAGCCAGAGGATGCTGGAAACTGGATTTCTCCCTGGCCTGTGTATGCACGTCCTGTTGGTTGCAGCGAGCTTTCAAGTGATTTGATTAGATGCGAGAATTTTCTGGTTAATCTTTCGTCTTATGATGTGAGTATTCCAACTCCTGCAGGAGTGATGAAGCCAAAGGTTGCTGTTTTTCCTGTCGAGAAAGGGTATGTTGTGAAAGAGTATAATGGGACTGCAACTCTTCAGAACGGGAGGCCATTGGGCATAGCTATTATTCCTGGGGATAATTATTATATGATTGTTTCTGATTATGTTTTGGCAGATAGCATGTTTACTAAGCTGTTTTTCCTTGATGGTCATGGGCTGAGCCATTATAAGAAATTCTCTTTGCAAACTACTTTGTTGCAGAATAAGATTGTTGTATGGAATGTTGATTGGGAAGGTAAGGATGTTAGTTATGTTCAATGGAAGGCAGAGCCTTTGCCTATTGCTGATGCCAATTCAAATGTTTCAATGAATAGTAATAGTTCGATTAATGTTTCGAATAGTTCTGTTTTGGAGGATAATGTTGATGCTGAGGATATTACAAGTTCAGAGGTTCAAAATGCAACAAGCTGATAGCCTTTGGATTGTTATTCCTGCATATAATGAAGGTGATAAGATTTCTGAGGTAATTGAAAAGGCAAAGTTTTTTTCAAGCAATGTTATTGTTGTTGATGATGGTTCTAGGGATAATACTAAACAAATAGCTGAGCGGGAAGGTATTGTTGTTTTGTCTCATGTTGTTAATCTCGGGAAGGGAGCTGCTCTGAAGACTGGCTGTGATTATGCTGTTATGAAAGGTGCTGAAAAGATTGTTGTCTTAGATGCGGATATGCAGCATAAGCCAGAGGATATTCCTAGATTTTTGAAGGCTCTTGAAGGCAGGGATATTGTTTTTGGGTACAGGCAGCTTGATAGCGGGAGTATGCCTTCTATTCTCAGGTTTGGGAATAAGTTCATCAACAGGCTGGCTTTTGTGTTGTTTGGCATTAAATTGAATGATACTCAATGCGGATTTCGTGCATTTACTTCAGAGGCATATAAGAAAATAAGGTGGAGAGCAGCTGATTATAGCATGGAATCCGAGATGATTGCTAATGCCGGGAAACAGAAACTTAATTATAGTGAGGTTGCTATCGAGACTGTTTATCTTGACAGGTATAAGGGTACAACTGTTTTGGATGGTGTTAAGATTGTGATGAATATGATTTCGTGGAGGATTAGGTGAGATAATGGTTCTCGGGGTTGAGATTTTAGGTGTGCAGATTATCGGTGTTTTGTTCTCGCTGTTTATGATTTATTATTCTTTTTTGCATTTTAAGAGAAAGGAGTTTACTTTGAAGGAGTTTGGATTCTGGTTTGCTGCATGGGCTTTGTTGATTTTGTTTGCTGTTTTTCCTAAGACGCTTGAGCCGCTTGCTAAGGGGTTTGGGTTTGCAAGGATTATGGATTTGGTGATTGTGGTCGGGTTTATTTTCTTGATTGGTGTCAGCACTTATACTTATACTATCGTCAGGAAAACACAGAATAGAATAGAAGAGATTGTAAGGAAGGTTGCTATTAAGGATGCTGAGGAGAAGAGTGTTAAGAAGTGAGTTGGCTTGGTGAGTTTTTAGAATTTTCGCCTATTTTTCATGATTATTTTTTTGAGTTCTCTTCTGAATTTTTGTGCTCTTTCAAGTGAAGTTTTTGCTTTTGATTTG
>CAZXRI010000167.1:0-3195 GCA_964642765.1 uncultured Methanosarcinales archaeon
AAGGATTAAAATGGCTAAAGAATTGCTTTTAAATGAAAACGCAAAAGTTTAGTTACTTATTAGACTAATCACTTCCCCTCAACCAATCTTCTCGTATCCGTACGAATTAATTTTGTCCCATCAAACACTCTAAACAGTGCATAATAAATTCCGCCAGAAACACTCTCACCTATTTCATTCCGCCCATCCCAATACAACGCAGAACTCCTGTCTACATAAACACCTTTTCTTCTCTCTCCCAAATCAAACCTTCTAACCAACTCTCCTCGAGCAGTATAAACACCAACCTCAACCCTCGACGCATCTTCAGCAAGCTGATACGGAATCCAAGTCTCAGGATTAAACGGATTCGGAAAATTCGGAAGCAACTTAGACTCTGAAATTCTTCCAGCTAAACCAGCACTATCAACAACCTTCTCCAAATAATCAGCAACAGAGCCATAACCCTCATAACGCAAAGCATCAGCAGCGGCATAAGCCCTTGCTTTTTCATCAGCAGAAAATCTCAATGATTTAGAAGGTGCAGCAATCAAACTACTATTTCCAAATTGCCGTGCAACAGTAACCAAATCAACAACATTCACAGTTCCGTCCTTATTCACATCCGTCGGCAAATTAGCCTCGCTCTTTCCAAAATCCCTTGCAACAAGAACCAAATCAACAATATTTGCTGTTCCGTCGGCATTCACATCCCACGCAGCAGATTTAGGCTGTCCCTGAGCAACAACAAAATACGAGAAGTTACCCTCTTGAAAAGTTACATAATTTCCGCTTATAACATAAGGTCCCTCAACCTTTTCCCATTGTGATGAACCTTTATGAAGTGCATAAACATCAACATTTTTTGGATCGAAAGAAGTCGAATCAAAAGGTAATGTAACAGCAATTTTCTTTCCTTGCAACGGAACAGCAGAAGGCTCGATAGAATAAACATCACTAATAACACCCTCAAGATTAGGTAATCCATCTGTCGAAGTAACATTCAAAGAAACAAATGCACTGCCTTCAAACGTTTTTGCAGGGATTTCTAATCTCACATTTTGGGTTTCAACAACAGCAGAAGCATTTGCAGTATTTACCCTGTGAACCTCAATATAATTTCTTCCCAATGGATTAACAGTTGCTTTTGTGATATCTGAAGTTAATATTGAGTCACCTGTCTTGATAGAATAAGTTCCAATAGGCAAATCTACTCCTCTTAGAAATCCATTTTGACCAGTTTGTGAAGAGTAATAGTTTACGCCAGTTTCAGGATTCTGCACCAATCTTATTGCTCCGTTTGCGGTGTGAAGATATAATGGCATAGCTAACTGAGAGGAATTCTCGTCTAAAACTCTAATGTCAAGAGAGCCGCTGAGTGAATCGCCGAGTCCGATTGTGTTTAGCTTTTCAAAAATATTATCTCCCGGATAAATTATCGGCATTGATGATTTTACTGTTCTCAGATTATTGTCTGCAAAGGCATTTGCTGCTGATGCAATTAGTTTTGGAATTTCCGGATTACTTACAAACAACCCAACTAAATCGCCATGATGCGCATTTTCTATTATGCCGAATGGCTGATTTGTATCCCTGCATCTTGATAATGCAACAAATAAGTCTGATAATAATGCTTCGTCGTAGATTGCTTTTATTATATCTGTTGTTTTGTATGCACCTATTGTCATCTGCCGAATGTCTGTTCGTTCTGGTGCTGAATGTAATGCTTGCAAAAATCTGCTGTTGGGTGATACGTCAGTATATGCAGGAGCGTTTGGTGTGTGTCCCATGATGAATGATAAGGCTCTTAGTAGTTGGCTTCCTTCTGGCTCGTTTGCTAATTGATGCGCAATACCTGAGCCATTGTATGGTGTACCGAGTTTGAGGTATGAGTCTATGTTTTGTAAGGGAGGTTGTTCTGTATTGCCTAGTACTGCTATGCCTCTTAGTGCAGCGTCGAGTACGAGTCCGCCCATGCTGTGCCCGATTAGGTCTGCTTGTTGTGTTGGGTATTGGCGCATTGTTATGTTGATTATTTGTTCGATTATTCCGGCTGAGAGTTGGATAGGTTGGTTATTTGGATAGAAGATTAGGTAGAGGTCTTTGTTACTGGATTGTTTTTGGAGTTCTGTTAGCATTGTGTGTACGCCATGTTGATTGCCAACACCAGGTACAAAGAATTGTGGTGTATCTAAGGGATTGGTTTGGATTGGGTTTATGAGCATGGCGGTTTGCAGTTGACCGCTGGATTGCCAATGTTGATATGGAGTGAGATAGATTGTTGGGAGTAAGACTCCGTCAGTGGTTGTGCCGGTTGTGTATTGTAATACTATCTCTCCGTATTTTGTTTGACCTTCCTCGGTGATTTTTAGGATGTATGGATAGTCTTTTAGGTTTAGGACAGGTAAGCCGTTTTTGGTTTCTGTTTGTGGTATTCTAAAGTTTCCTTCTGTATCTGTGGTTTTTGTGATTTCTGCTACTATCGGCAATTCTTTTCTGTAGAATTCTACTCTTGTATTTGGAATAGGTCTACCATTTTCATCAACAACTTTAGCATCAATGCCTCTGAAATCGTTTACTATTATTTCCAAGTTGTATGTTGTGATTCCTCCTTTGTCGTCTGCAGCTGTGATTGGTATTTGATATTTGTTCCCACCTTCTGCTCCTTGCAAATAGTTAGGTGTCCAGATTAGGTTTTGTCCATCCAATAGCATTCCTGTGGGTTTGTTGGGAATGGTGATGGTTGTTGGATCGTTGTCTGCATCAGTAACTTTTATTTCTAATGTTAATTGTCTGCCTTCGTCGGTCGTCGGAACTCCTTGGACTGTGATGAGTGGAGGACTATTTTCTTTTGATATTGAGAACAAATCCAATGCAAGAAATACTTCTTTTGGCAGTATGCCTAATACTTTAACACTATCTTTTCCATCTGAATCACGCATAACTACATCATAGAATCCAGTATTATTTCTCCTAACATAGGCAATATTTTTTCCATCTGGAAACCATGTAGGCAAATCATTTTCATTACCTCTCTCGCTTATTTCTAATATATTTCGTGTATCTGCATTGATTCTGATAACCTTTCCAGAGATATCTGCATCTGAGAGATTGTATCTAACAAACGCAATATATTGGTTGTCAGGGGACCAGTTAGCTAATAAGTCAATATGACCATTTGTTATTTGTTTTGTTGTATTGGTTATAATATCAAAT
>CAZXRI010000168.1:0-3141 GCA_964642765.1 uncultured Methanosarcinales archaeon
GGATTAAAATGGCTAAAGAATTGCTTTTAAATGAAAACGCAAAAGTTTAGTTAGTTAGATTAGTTGAAGAGCCATTAACACTGGGAGGAAGAAATTATACTCAGGCTGTTGTTGTGGTTGATAGTGTAAGGCCAGCAGAAACTCATCCTTCTTCTCATACATTAGCAGGAAGAACAGATAGTCATCCAGCTAACAATACTCAACCAGACAAACCTTCATTTCCAAAAAAGGGAGATACTATAAATGTAAGAAAAGCAGTATATACTGGCACCTATCTAAGTGAGGCTTTTTATAGAGGGGAATATCCAGTCGGAAATATTGTTTATGCCGTAAGCATAGCTACAGATTTGAGTAATGGAGTAATCCCTCAACAAACTTTATTTGACTGTGCTGTAGGAATAACAGAAATTTACAGATTTGCAATCTCAGGTTATTTAGTCTCTGATGAAAATACTCAAACAGGTAATGCTGAACCCCAAGGGGAATATAGGGTTGGTAATAGAGTCAGAGTAGCTACTCTGCAATCGGAATCTCTCATCAACAACACTCTTCCTAGATATCTTGCAGTAGTTGAAGACGGAAGTACAACACTGAATTTGCATATATTGGATGTTGAAAACAAAATTAGACTGGATATTGATGGAAATCTTGAAAGTCCAACTCCATTAGATGTAATAATTAACAGGATAAGAGGTGATATGAGAGAAGGCGATAGAAGAATTTTAGATGTAAGTGCTGTTCCACCCAGAACTTAGTTTCATAATTCTTTTTAATTTATATCTAAATCCTTAATCAACAAACCTGAAATTCTTGAACTGCCAGACATCTTTCTCGTCGAAGTTCGTCGCATCCTTATTATCCTTGAAATAAACAGTCCTGTTCTTTAATGGAGTCCAGTCAAATGGCTCGGAAATAAACTTTCCCAAATAAGGCATTGCTATCGGCAGGACAAAGTCATGCGGAATATCATCTGGAAGTAAAATTCCTTTCCTCGGGTTTTCTATCATGTACATAACTGCTGAAATAACACCGAGGGCAACTTGGATTGTTGTTGCGTTCTGGTGAGGCATTAATCTTCTTGCTTCCTCGATACTCAAATCACTTCCTGTCCACCATGAATTATATTTATGCCCCATGAACAAAGCTCCTAAAATATCATTCCTGAAACAATATCATCATGCATTATCCTGAGTTTTGGCTGTATCTCATAATTTCTTCCTCTTAACTCGTGCAAGCTTGCAAGTGTTTCATGGCATGGCATGTAAGCATAATGCACAGTCGGCCTGTAAATAATTTTTCCGTCTTTCTTTAAAGTGTATTTATCAGAAATCCCAAACGCCTCCCCATGCCTTATAACCATGCCGACAATTTCCTCGTTAGGAATCCATGACCTTACCCAGGTATTCATTCCCATCTCCGAGAGAAAAATCTGATTCTTTGATCCAACAGGAGGTGCAACTGCATTTTTAGGTAGTTCCTTCTCGTGAGTTCCCCAGCCCATTTCAGCAGGAGCACTTCCCTCTTCGCGCAATCCTTCAATGCTCCATGTTCCGACAAATTCATTTACTTGTTTTGGCTTGCTTGTAACCTGAGTATCCCTTTCAGAGCAATGGATTACTTTCACACCTAAATTCATTGCAAGCTCGCCGAATTTCTGTGATTTACCAAGAGAAAGAAGCATTTTCCCGTCGGAATCAGAAACTCTCCTGTCTTTAATCAGCCGATTAGAAATATCAACCAATGCCTGCTTTGTAAAATGCGAAATCAATCCAGGGTTTGCTCCATGGTCAAGAACAGCAGTTACAGATTTCTCCCAGCCTTTTGTTTTCTCACGCAGGTTCATATGCCTGAAATAAAGAGTTTTCTCATAGGTTGGCTTTGTCATCATCTCAGATTTTGAATCCCAAACCTCGACCGAAGTATTCACATAAAGAACATCATGCTCATGGCACCATTTCAATATATCGTAACAGTCAATATTCCATGCCAAATCAATCAGCAAACCGCCTTTTTCAAGATGCTCGTCGAGGATTTCTGAAAGGTTATCCTGAGTAATCTGCTGTTGAAAATACTTTATCCCTTTGGCTATCCATTCTTTCAGGGCTTCTTTCTTATCCTCAAAATCAATTATCGTGATTTTATCGAGGGGAATCTTAATGTGCTTTAACAAAATCGGCAGTGTGCATTGTGAAACAGCTCCATAGCCGATTATCAGGACTTTCTTATCGAATCTCATAGCCTAAACACTCCGTTTTCCAGAATTCATTGTCGAAAAAATATAAACCATTCAATCTTTAAAAATATTTTTATTTCATCCTGAAATGTCAGGCAAATCGCCAAATGACACTTGATGTTATGCCAGTAACATAATGTTATTAAGACATGGCAATAACCTATTTTTCCATGCACGAGCCAACACACAGTTACAATGCTATAATATTGGGAGGGGGAAACCTGAAAAGCGAGAATCACGAGCCAGTTGAAGAGCCAACAATTCCAAAGGGCAATATTTTATTTGGCGGAAAAGAACTCGGGAGAATTGCTTATGAAGCAGCCATAGGTGCATATGATTTCAGCAGGGTTGCTTTAGTAATGCACGAATCTGAAAGAGTTGCACTCAGACCTCAGGATGCCTATGTTCTTCCAGATATGGGCAGGAACTTTTTCAGGAGTATATCGAGATGCAGACTTCCTCTAAAAGATGGAAAATCTTTATTAGATGATGGGCTTGCAGACTATCTTATAATTGCAGGGGATCTTCCATTCCTTAAGCCTGAGCATGTAAAAATGTTTTTCGATGAAGTGCACACCTATCAGAGTGCTAATATTATTTTACCGATTATTCCAAGAGAATCCAATGAAAGGGCTTATCCTAAGCGAGTTAGGGGTTATATTGGATTGCAGGAAGGTGAATTTGTCTTGGGGAGTATTGCATATTTATCCCAAAACACCATGCAGAGCAAGAGATTTTCAGAAATGATAGACTTGTATGACAAGTACAATAGCAAATTCTACCTTATTCATGAACTTGTAAATCAGTTTGGCTTAATAGCTACGCTGGAAATGAACCAAAGAATAGCTCATTTGCTTGAAAGCTTACATATAGCTAATGGCTCGTCTAAGGTTTCGTTAGCAAGGTTT
>CAZXRI010000169.1:0-1291 GCA_964642765.1 uncultured Methanosarcinales archaeon
CTGCACAAGAATCCTTTATAATGGTGATTATGAGAATAAGGTTGATATTGTATTTATCCCTCTGAAATATCATGATTCCAAATCCTTTATGGATGCTGCTGCCAGAGCAATTGAAGCGTTCAGGGATATTGAGCCGTTTAAGTCTGGAATGAATAAGTTTAATTTCTTTGCTGTCGAGGATTTTGAAGGATTGAGCTGCACTTTTGGCAATTCTATCAAGTGCGATAACTCTGAGATTATCAGGATTGCATCAAGATGCCCGAATGACTTTGCTGTTGTTTTGGCAGATAGAAACTATGTATGGAATCAGGTTAATCCTGTGAGGTCAAGCACAATCGGAGAGATAATGAAGATAAATACTGCAGATAAGGATGATGTGATAGTGCATGAGTTTGGACATGCTTTCGGGAATCTTGCTGATGAGTATGTTTATAATTCATATCCTGATTTTGATGTGAGAAGCGTTCCTAACTGCGATTTTTCAGGATGTGAAAAATGGTCTGCTGTTCCTGATGCAAGCTGTGAGTTTAAGGGATGCACGCAGGGAGATTATTTCAGGCCGACGGAAAACTCGCTTATGAGGGATTTGAATGTAAGATATTTCGGACCTGTTAATGCAAATGTGCTTGACGAAAAGCTGGGAAGGTATAAGGGTGATTAATGATGGTGATTAAAATCTCTCGGAAGAATATTTTTTTGAAATGGCATATTCCTATTCTTGGGATTTTGATTTTAATAATGACTTCCAGCTTTGCCTTATCCATTGAAAGCAGCAGGATAATGCTCCTGAAATTTAATTATGAGAATGGCAGGATTTCCATTATTGATAAGGAGATTCTTTATGGGTATACTTCTGACAGGAAATATCTTGATGAAGGGTATAAGCTTGATGTATTAGATGGAAATAATGTTCTGTACTCGACGAAATTCAAGATTCCTCTGCTTGAGTATGTTGAGTTTTATAATTCATCCTCGGAAATGCTTGAAGGCTCTCTTGTTGAATATTCGCAGATGAACTTTTCTATTGCTGTGCCTTATTATGAATCTGCTGACAGCATAAAGGTTTATAACGAGAAAGGCTTTGAGATTGTTAATTCTGGTGTTTCTAAGGATGGTAGCAAAGATAATGGCAGTAATCTGGCATTTGTGATATTGCTTGTATTGGGGATTGTTATTACTTTGATTGGGATCATGAAAAGGAAAAAATCAGGCATAAAGTAACTGTCAAAAGCTCGCCGACACCATCGGTCAAAGACAGATGGCATGATAGCCCTTCGGGCTCGGTCGGATT
>CAZXRI010000169.1:1301-3119 GCA_964642765.1 uncultured Methanosarcinales archaeon
ATACCATCAGTTAAAAACTGATGGAATATTTGTATTTAACCACCATTCAAATAATGGTGAAATAAAATGTTTTAAATATTGGTGCAATGTTTGGTGTAAAAATGGACAGCACATACAAAAGCTTATGGTCGAATTTTCTTCTTATAGTTGGGATATTTCTTCTTACTGGGCTTTCTTTTTATCTCGGGAAAACAGCAGGTGATTTAGAAGGGATTAAGGCTTCTATTACTGGCTATGCTGTGAAGGATGTGTCTCAGATTGGGCAGAATATCCCATCAGGAGATTTCAGCAGTTTTACTAAGGCTGTTTGCGAAACAAGGGATGAAAAGCAGGTTTGCCACGACGAGGTTTTTGCAAAGTGCAACGGTAATGAATATCCTCTTGGAATAAATCTTTCAGATGAAAAGATTGTTGATTGATGCTGTTTATTATAATTGTCTCGATTTAAAATGCTGATTAACAACAAGGAATACAGGACTGTCTGGATGGAAAACTCTGAGATAAGGATGATTAACCAGAGAGTTCTGCCTCATAAGTTTGAGATTGTTTCTTTGAAAAACTATTCTGAAACAGCAGATGCAATAAAAAGCATGATTGTCAGGGGAGCTCCTGCTATAGGAGCAACAGGAGCTTTTGGTCTTGCTCTTGCAGCAAAAGAATTTTCAGGAGATAAACTTGAGGATTTATTTGTGCATATTGATTCTGCTTATAATCTGTTATTCTCAACAAGGCCGACTGCATTTGACTTAAAGTATGCCCTTGATATAATCCGTGAAGAAATCAAATCATCAGTATCAGTCGAGGAAGCAAAGAAAAATGCAGTCCTTTCCGCACAGAAATATGCTGATGATTCTGCTGATATGTGCCTTGCTATCGGGAATATTGGAGAGCAGCTTATAGAGGATGGTTCGAGAATATTAACACATTGCAATGCCGGAGCGCTTGCGTGCGTTGATTATGGGACAGCTCTTGCTCCTATCAGGGTTGCACACAGGAAGGGAAAGAAAATCTTTGTTTATACCGACGAGACAAGGCCTGCATTACAAGGAGCAAAATTAACTGCATGGGAGCTTGCAAATGAAAATATTCCTCATGCAATTATTGTTGATAATGCAGCTGGATTGTTTATGCTTCAAGGAGAAATTGATTTGGTTATAACAGGAGCAGACAGGGTTGCTGCTAATGGTGATTTTGCAAACAAGATTGGGACTTATGAGAAAGCTGTTCTTGCAAAGGAGAATGGAATTCCTTTTTATGTTGCTGCTCCTTCATCAACTATTGACATGAATACAAAATCATGGAAGGATATTCCTATCGAGGAAAGAAGCCCTGATGAGGTATTGTTTAATTCAGGGATAAATTCCAGAGGGGAATTTGATAAGGTTCTTGTTGCGAACAAAAGCCCTGTAAAAAATCCTGTGTTTGATGTTACACCTTCGAGATATGTTACAGCTTTTATCACAGAAAAAGGGATTGTCAAGCCAAGCGAGTTAAGGGATGTATTTTGACAGCAAGATTTTCTGCAGACAAATCCAAAACACTTATTAATCAATTCAGTAACTAGGTTTATCATGGACATCCCAAACATTATAGGCATTGTTGCAGGAATCTTCACGACATTAGCATTTCTTCCTCAGGTAATTAAAACTTGGAAGATGAAGGAAACTAAAGACCTTTCTTTGGGAATGTTCCTGATGTTTACTCTCGGTGTTTTGCTCTGGCTGATTTACGGGATTATGATAAATTCAATGCCTGTTATTCTTGCTAATTCTTTTACAATTATTCTTGCAGGGATTATTTTGTTTTTTAAGCTGAAGT
>CAZXRI010000170.1:0-3039 GCA_964642765.1 uncultured Methanosarcinales archaeon
CTTCACGGCAGATATTTTCAGATTTATCGCATACTGATTTTTTCAGGCTGGAAAATTTATCTGCAACTCTCTCGTCGAGTTTATCAATCCCAGCAATATCGCCAGCGATTGATACAATTATATTCCCTGATGTATAATGCTTTTTCCAGTATTCGACCAAATCTTCTCTTGAGATTGTCTTTACTGTCTTAACTGTTCCATATGTTGGATTTCTTGCGGGATGGTTTTTGAAGAGATTCCTGTAAAATAAAATCCACTGGTAAAACCTCGGCTCATCACTGACCATGTTTATTTCCTTGAGGATAACGCTTTTTTCCTTCTCGATGAATTTATTCTCAAATGTTGAGTTCTGAATCATGTCTGAGAGAATATCAAGGGCAACTTCGAAATGCTTTGAGAGGACTTTGATGTAATAGACTGTTATCTCGTTTGTTGTGAACGCGTTAAATTCGCCTCCTAATGTTTCTATCTCGTTGGAAATGATTGCGGCGTTAGGCCTTTTTTTTGTGCCTTCAAACAGCATATGCTCGAGAAAATGTGATATTCCGAGGATATTGCCTGTTTCTTTATTCGAGCCGACTTTTACAGCTATTGTTATGGCGACAGAGTTTGAATCCTTTTTTTCTGTGATTATTGTTAAGCCACTTGGAAGAATTGTTTTGCGCATATATCAAATGTTTTAGAGCTCATATTTATTCCTTCCTCTAATGGTTGAATAAGTTTAAATAACAGGTATGCTTTTTTTCTAACATGAAAATCTTGGAATTCCAGTCTAAGCTAAGGGAAATGAAGATTGATGCTACTATTTTCTACAGTCTTGATACAAGCAATGTTGAGCCAAATTTTTTTTACTTTTCAGGATATGACGGAGTTGGAGCTTTGGTTGTTCCATCTGGAAGTGAGCCATTTCTGCTTGCTCCTAAGATGGAGGTTGAGAAAGCAAAAAAATCAAGAATAAGGAATGTGTATATATGGCAGAAAAAAAAGATGTTTGATTCGATTAAGATATATCTCAAAAAAAAGAGAATACCGTCGAGAGTTATTGGGGTTGATTTCTCTGCTTTTACTATGGAGGCAAGTAATGGGCTGAAGAAATCTTTTGGAATGGCAAAACTGAAGAATATCGGCGAGATTTGCAGGAAGCTGAGAATGGTAAAAACACCGGAAGAAATAGCAATCTTAAAGGAAGGATGCAAGATAACTGACAGGATTTTTGAGAAGTGCATGAGTAATTTCAAGTCATTCAGGACAGAGTCAGATGTTTCAGCTTTTCTGGAGTATGAAACTAAAAAGCTCGGGCATGATGTAAGCTTTAAGCCGATTGTTGCATCTGGAAATGGTTCAAGCATACCGCATTACTCTCCGAGAAATATTCCATTAAAAAAAGGATTTTGTGTTATTGATTTTGGGATAAAATACAAGGGATATTGCACTGACATGACGAGGACTGTCTTTATCGGCAAGATGTCTGAAAAAGAAACTGCATTTTATAATCTTGTTCTTGATTCACAGCTTGCTGCAATAAATGCCTCTGGAAAAGGTGTTAAATGCTCTGATGTTTACAATGCTTGTGTTAAGAAGCTTGGCAAATATAAGAAGAATTTTATTCATGGCTTAGGTCATGGTGTTGGGGTTGAGATTCATGAGCAGCCGAATCTTAAGCCTGTTGGAAGTGATATTCTGGATGATAATATTGTATTTACCGTCGAACCAGGGATTTATTTCCCAAAGAAATTCGGGATAAGGATAGAGGATACTGTTGCTTTGATTGATGAAAAAATTGAGGTTCTGACCAATGTTAAGAAAACTATTTAAATCTCACCGCAATCTTTTTTTATTAAAATGGCAATAAAGGAAAAAAACATTCTCGACAATGTGATTTATTCTTACACGACAGGAAACCAGATTGAGGAAGAGAATAGAATCCTTAAGGAGAGTCTCAGGAAAATCCAAGATGAGCTTGATACTTACAAAAAGCCTCCGTTAATGGTGTGCGAGGTTTATGATGTTATTGGAGAGAATGCAATTATCAGGCTGCCTAACGGGAATCAGTTTGCTGTTAATATTGCTCCTGATTGCGAGAAGCTAAACCCATCAGATACTGTTCTGGCTGACCAGAAAAATCTTACTGTTATAAGGAAGCTAGATATCTCAAGGAGGTATAATGTCGAGAAATTTGTGATTATTGAGAAGCCGACTGTTATATGGAAGGATATTGGCGGCTTGGATAATCAGGTTAATGAGATAAGGGAGGTTATTGAGCTTCCACTTAAAAAGCCAGGATTGTTCAAGAAGGTTGGAATTGAGCCTCCTAAAGGGATTCTTCTTTATGGTCCTCCTGGGACAGGAAAGACTTTGCTTGCGAAAGCTGCTGCTGCATCTACTAATTCAACATTTATCGTGATTGTTGGTTCTGAGCTTGTGCAGAAGTTTATTGGTGAGGGTGCAAAGCTTGTCAAGGAAATCTTTGAGCTTGCAAGGAAAAAGGCTCCAGCTATTGTGTTTATAGACGAGATTGATTCTCTTGCTGCAAGAAGGATGGAGCTGGGGACTTCTGGCGAGAGAGAGGTTAATAGGACTTTTATGCAGCTTCTTGCTGAGCTTGATGGGTTTAAGCCTCTTGATAATGTGAAGATTATCGGCGCGACAAACAGGAAGGATATTCTTGATCCTGCAATTCTCAGGCCAGGAAGGCTTGATAGGCAGATTTTTATTACTTTGCCAAAGAAGGAAGGAAAGATTGAGATACTTAAGATTCATACTAAGAATATGACTCTTGCAGGTGATGTTGAGCCTGAGAAAATCGTCGAGAAAATGGATGAGTTTTCAGGAGCTGAGATTCATGCAACATGCACTGAAGCTGGCTATTTTGCTATCAGGGAAGACAGGTATATTGTTACACAGAGTGATTTCTTGAAAGCAGTCGAGAAGGTTAAGCATGCTGAGGAATTGGAAGGCGAGGATTATATGAATATGTTCGGCTAGCAGCGATAAGTCGCTGCATCCCTTGGTGCGGCGTAAAGCCGCACTTGCTCGTCA
>CAZXRI010000171.1:0-2976 GCA_964642765.1 uncultured Methanosarcinales archaeon
CAAAACAGGACAATAAAATCCAAAACATACGCAAATATCAATAGCGTTTCCCTTCCTATTGCGCTTAAAGATTTAGCAGAAATGATAAAATTTGGATATTTAAAGAAAGTAGGCTCTTATAGGGGAGCATACTATGTTCTTGACGAGAAAACAGCAGAAAAGCTTAAAATAAAACAATGACTCAGACTCAGTTTAAAATAGAAAGAGGAATGAGAGGATTGAGATGGCAAAAAATAAATGTGGTAAATGTGGAAGTAATAAAATAATAGAAACCATAAGTGGTGGGATAATACAGAAAGTCTGGTGGGATGGTGATTTTATTATTAAGGGAGAAACTACCTATGAGAAAACGAATAAATATTCAGAATTTGAATGTGAATACTGCCACGAAAAAATCCTATAATTTTTTGGTATATCCAGCAGAGTTAATCCCCCACCAAAAAAGATACCTTTAAATTTATCCTTAATAGCTATATCCCCATGATTGAGAAGAAGGTAGTTGTTGACAGGATGATGATTAATTATTCAGGACTTTTCGAGGTTAGCGAATTCTATAAAGCTGTCGAGAACTGGAAAGACCATCATGGCAGAGAAAAGGAGATTAAGAAAAAATACGAGGAAGTTACTCCGTCTGGAAAGAATATTGAATGGAGTGTTGAGCTATGGAGGTTTGAGACAGAGCATGATAAACTTATGACAAGGGTGAAGGCTTTTTTCAAGAATGTCAGGGAGATAACTATTGAAAAGGCAGGAGCGAAAAGAAAGATGAATCAAGGCGATGTGGTTATTGTTCTCGACGCATTTCTTGAGACAGATTATCACCATGAATGGACTATGACGCCATGGTTTTATTTCCTCAGGCAGGTTTTCGACAAGTTTATATGGAATATATGGACTGAGCGGTATGTCGGAAAGCTCAGGCATGAAACAATTGACTTGCACAAGCAGATTAGTGCATTTTTCAGGCTGTATCAATATTCCCAGAGGTGATTTGTATTTCAGCCACAGACGAACTTTTGGATTGGGCAGAGCATTATGCAAGGAATCAGGATGTGCATGCAAAGAGGATTCTCTCGATAGAAAAGAAAGATTCTGCTCTTGTTTCAATTCATTCTGATAAGCGGGATTATTTTTTTGTTAAGCATGTGCTAGATAATCTTCATGACTTTATTGCCAAGTCAGGGATTGAATCAAATTCAAATGATAAGGATAAATTCATAATTGTTGTATTGAATTCTAGGAGTAATGTTGATGAATTACTCAAAGCATGGGATATTGCATCCAAATACCCTAAGCTCAGCATTCTTTTTGTGAATCCAAAATCAGCGACAGAAAAGAAATGGATTATCAAGCCATATATACATAACAGGATTTCTGATAAAGCCTCTTTGTCGAGAGGGATTTTGGCGATGGCACAGGCTGTGGAATTTTGCTGAATAAAAAGGTTATTAAATTCTCTGGGAATACTTAGTCAAATGCCTAGAAACATCCTGATTATTAAGTTAGGAGCAATTGGAGATGTGCTTAGGACAACTGCTTTGCTGCATGGATTAAAGGAGAAATATTCAGGATGCAGGATTTCATGGCTTACAAAGGAGTCTGCGAGAGATGTTCTTCTTAACAACCAGCTTATAGACGAGATTGTTATCCTGAAAGATGATATTTTTCCTGTGCTGAAAAAGAAGGGGTTTGACTTGGTGATAAATCTCGATGAGGAAAAGGATGTCTGCGAGATTACAACAAACCTGAAAGCAGAGGTTATTGGTTTTTACCTTTCACCGGAAGGAAAGGTTCTTCCGACTGAGACAGCAAGAAAATGGTATGGGATGAGCGCTCTCGGCGAGTATCCTATGAATAATATCCTGAAGAAGGCAAACAGGAAAACACATCAGGATTTGATGTGCGAGATTCTCGGGATTAATCCATCTAATAAGGATGAGATATTTAACCTGGTACAGGACGAGATTAAATTTGGTGAGGATTTTGCAAAAAGGAATTCTATTGTTAAAGGCAGGGTTATCGTCGGTGTCAATACAGGAGCAGGAGGCAGATGGACTTATAAGAAATGGCCGATTGAAAAAACAGCAGAGCTTATTGACTTGATGAGTTCTAAGCTTGATGCACAGATTCTTTTGTTAGGAGGACCTGAGGAAGAGGAGAGAAATTCAAAGATAAAATCCATGTCAAAAGCCAGGATTATAGACGGTGGATGCAAGAATTCAATCAGGCAGTTTGCATCCTTGATTAATATTTGTGATTTGGTTGTTTCAAGCGATTCGCTTGCCATGCATATTGCTATTGCACTGAAAAAGCATGTTGTTGTTTTTTTCGGTCCGACTTCAATGCCTGAGATTGAGATTTACGGCAGAGGAAAAAAGATTGAGGCACCTATTGAGTGTGTATGCTGTTATCTTACAAAATGCAGAAAATCACCGACGTGCATGGATTTGCTTTCTGTTGATATGATGTTTAATGCTGTGAAGGATGTCGTTTGTAATATTGATAAACATAAATGAAAATGTAATTCTGCCAGTCAAATTTATAAACATAATGGAAAACCTAAGTTTCTAATATTTTCATTTAATCCCTTAAGGTTTTCCAAACATAATAGAGCACAGACGAAGATTAAATATATAGGTGCTCTATTATAAATCTAAAGTTATCTTATCCACGGGCCAATAGCTCAGCTTGGATAGAGCGACAGCCTTCTATTATCAGAAGCAAGCTGTAGGTCGGGAGTTCAAATCTTCCTTGGCCCGCTTTATTATTATTGCTACTGAGCGAAGCGAATGTAGCTGAAACGACCAATAGATACAGCGAGTTTTCTCCTCAGAGTTCAACACCAGTAATTGATTAAACGATTTGATAAGTGTTTCTGCTTGCCTTCCTCTTTGCATATAGGCAAGCACGTGCGGCTTTACGCCCCATCAAAGAACGCAGCGAGTTTTCTCCTCAGAGTTCAACACCAGTAATTGA
>CAZXRI010000172.1:0-2966 GCA_964642765.1 uncultured Methanosarcinales archaeon
AAGAACAAGTAATAGATACCTTTTGCCCTTATTTTTATTATCCTTTATTTACAGAATATATGCAAACATTGAAGAAAAAGTTTAAAACAATTAAATTAAGTCAGCTTATAGATATAAAACGTGGAGAGGAAGTCGGCTCAGAAAATTATTCTGTTAGTTTAAAGAAAGATTCAAATGATGTCCCGTTTATAAGAACATCGGATATAATAAACTATGAAGTAGATTCTTATCCAGACTATTACGTTGTTCCAGAAATAAAAAACCAATTAACTCAGGATATCAAAGAGGGGGATATCTTATTTACAAAAGATGGGAAAATTGGTTTGAGTGGAATGGTTACAAATAGTGATAATTGTATTTTGGCGAGTGGCATTGCTTATTTAAGACTTAAACCAACTCAGAAGATACTTCCAGAATATATTTTTATTTGTTTGAGTTCTAATATCGGGTTATTTCAAGCCAAACAGAGAGCGGTTACTTCTTCAACACTTCCACATTTAAGACCAGAACATATTTTAGAATTTGAAATCCCTTTAATTGATGAAAAATACCAACGAGAAATCTCAAAAAAAATTAAACAAGCGTTTAAACTTAAAGATGAGAAAAAGATGCTCATTAGAGAAACTAAAAAAATATTAGAAAGTAATATATACCAAAAAATTAAGGTAAAATTTAATACTCTTAAATAATCTCCAAAGTTCATTTCAAATCTTGCTCAACCTTTCCAATTCTTCCTCAGCCTTTGCATGGGAAACATCATCCACAACAAATTCAATCCTTGAAAACATTGCATTGTTATTGACATTGCCCTTGAGCTTTACCAAATTACCTTTAAGAGAATCCTTGATGGAATTCATCTCTTCCGGAGATTGCCTGAGCTTTATCATTTCTTCCTTGCTTTTATTAAGGAGCTTTTCAACATGCTGCCTGAAAAATACAGTCCTTATTGTATCTGTGCCATCATCGAGGATAAGGTTCATCACATAAGAATAATCAGGCTCTTTCTTCCCATGTGTTTCACATGTAAACCCGTTTGCTCCTTGGCGGATTCTCCTGCTGCATTCAGGGCATATCTCGTAAAAGGTTGGATTATACATCTGGGCAATGTGCCCGAGTATTTCTATTCCTGAATCATTTTCTGTAAGCTCAGAAATATTCTTTCTTCCTGTTCCTGAAGCCTTAACTTCCAATTCAACATTTTCTCCGACGGGATTTATTGCGACAATGCTCCTCTCATTAAGATGGACTTCTTTCTGGCTGTTGTTTTCCTTGACATATCCTGATGAAATCTTAATAACATCGCCGAGCTTTATCTCATTTACCTTGTCAGCCTGAGAGCCCCACATAACTATCCTTATCGAGCCTGTTTCATCTCCGAGCATTATTGAAGCGACTTTTCCTTCCCTGTTCTGTGTCTTGAATTCCCTGATGTCTGTCTTGCCAAGGACCTTACCGACTGTCTCGAGGTTTCTGATTCCTGGAAGGATGTTTTTTATCTTCAGCTTACCTGTGAACTCATCGAGAAGTTTCACGCCAAATTCATTAGCAACAATATGTGCAGCTCCTTCCCTGCTTATCAACCCGGAAAGCTGGTTGAGTTTTTCATTGATTCTTGAGCTTATCTCTTCGTCTGAAAGACCTGATTTCTCCTTTATCTTACTGACGATGCTCTCGTATGGAAGATTCAGCATTTTCTAATTTGGGTTATTATTATTTCTATAAAAGGCTTTGGATTGTTCCTTTGGATGTCTTTCTATTTCACGAAATAAACAATGTTCAGTATCAGGAAGATTATATAGAATATTACAAGAGCAGCTCCCTCATGCTGGAGAATTGCTTTCTGCTTTTTAAGATGCCCCTTGAATATGAAAAGCATCATGAGGAAAGTCATGAATATCATTATCGGAATGTCAAAGAAAAGCCATTTCTCCTCGATAGCAAACGGAGAAACAAGAAGTGTGAATATGTCCGAGCCAAATGTTTCTGTTATTGCAATCTTTGTGTAATTTTTTATTGTTCCGTGAACAGCAGAGAATATGTTTGGAAGTGATGGGCCTATTGCTCCTATTGTTAATCCGATTAATACATCAGGCAGGCTTGTCAGTATAGCCAGCCTTATCATTCCTTCGGAAAATATATATGAGCCTCCTATCAGAAAAATCCCTCCTAAAATAAACAGGAATAACCCCGGTTTCATCTCAAACCCAGCCAGCCCGATTACCTTCAGCTCTTCCTTTATTTCACGCAGCTCTTCTTTCCTCTGTTTTTTTGATGTCCATTTCTCGAAGAACCACACATTGATTGCATAAGGTATGAAGAGCAAGAGAAGTGTCATGCCTTCTTTTCTGTCGAACCTTAAGTCAAGCCCGAAAAGGAAAACAATTATTGATATTACAGCAGCAAAAACACCATCTCTAACAACAACTCTTCCATCAACGGAAAGAGGCTTAATCATTGCACTCAAGCCAGTCATTAGTCCGATGTTGCATATTATCGAGCCGATTATCACGCCGAGGCTTATTCCTCCATGCCCTAGCAAGAAGGCATAGATTGCGATGAAAACCTCTGGAATGCTGAGCATTATTGAGACGAGAATTGATGCAACTGCAATATAGCTAGTTCCAAGTTTTTCTGCGACAGGAATTAGGGAATCTGTCATCCAGTGAGAGCCTTTGCTTAATAGAACTATCCCAAGCAGTATAAGGATAATTGAGATAATCAGAGCTAACATTTTATCATTTCCTCTAACTGTTTTTCATGGACAATAGATATATAAATCTATATGAAAATCATTTGACTATGGTAGGGAATATGTTTGTTGTTTTCGACGGTTTAGATGGCTCAGGAAAGGGAGAGATGATTTTAAGGACGCATAATTACCTGTTCAATAAAGACAAAAAAATATCAATTCTTTCAACAAGAGAGCCGACTTATGGCAAGTATGGGAATAAGATTCGGGAGATTTT
>CAZXRI010000173.1:0-2946 GCA_964642765.1 uncultured Methanosarcinales archaeon
GCTCTTCGCCAAATTTCTTTTTTGATTCTTCTTTATTTAATCCCTGAAGCTTTCCGTAATATCTTTCATTCAGCTGCCATGCCATTTTTACAGGCAGTTCGCTTTTGTCTAGGGAAAAATGCTTTGCCCATGACTTTAATTTTCCATCTTCATGCTGGAATATTGGAGATTTTTTTGATTTCAATTGCGAGCAAACAAGAAGCAAAGTTTCATGCGCCCTGATAAGGGTTGAGGTATATGCAACATCAAATTTAAAACCAGAAATTTTTTTCCCTGCATTAATTGCTTCCTTTCTTCCGTCGTCGCAAAGTGGGTTATCTACCCAGCCAGCATACCTGTTCTCAAGATTCCACTGGGATTTTCCATGACGAATTAAGACAAGGGTTGGCATAAATTACAATATCCTGACAATTATTATTTAAATCCTTTTATTTCCAAAACAGCTACTTGATTCAAATAACAAAATAATTAAATATCCCTGAACAAACAACAAATAATATGCCTGTTAATATTGCTTCAGATGGTAATGTTTCTTTGGCAAGATTAGTTGAATTTGCAGCCTACAATACAGATGATTCAGGTAACGGATTTTTAGAGATGACTATTGCAGGAATTTTTGATACAAAAGAGCCTGCTGATATTTCTGTTTTAATTGAGGGGAAACCTGAAAAATCAAGCCTAAGAGACCGTTCTGAGATTTGGGTGCCTGATAGCGGATATATGCTTCCGTATCTTACAAATATTCCTGATTCCTATAGAGATGAATCCAGACGACGAGATTATCCCTATAGAATTGAAACTCAGGACGGCAAAACTGTAAGTGCTGATTTATATTCTGATACCAATTTTAAGAATATAATTGTACCTGTTGAAAGATTAGATGCTATCTCCGAAGAGCATCATCCTGCTGATTCTCCTTCTTATACAATTGGTCGATTCCAATTAAAGGGAAATGGTCTTAGCTTAGTAACATTTGGATACACGACAAGAGAAGGAGTTACAGAAGATATTGACACAAGAAATGTTGAGAATTGGATAGCATTGAGTGGATTTGACGGTGTTTTTAGGGGAGTAAATGAGAGAATAGAAAAGAGCAATCCTAAAGGATATGAGCCATGGGATAAACAGCATTTTAGAGATTTTACGCAAAATTCTTTGTTAAGGGATTACCGAGATGAAAATAATCTTAGGCATATTCTAATTTTGGCAACATTAAGAGGTTCAACAATCTATTTTGGGAGAGTTCATTTTCATCCATTCATTGATAAAGATAAAAAAGATAAAAGGGATACTTATGAAATAATAACTACGCCAAATGATAATTTTGGGAATATTGTTTATCTCCAGTTAAATGAAACTAACTCTGTTGTAAGTCAGATTGCAAAGCCAGGATGTTTTGGCAGAGAAATTCCTGAAGGTCCTAAGTATGCAATGAAACTGTGATTGGTTATTATCTAATCTTCTCCTCAATCCTCAACAGCTGATTGTATTTTGCAATCCTTTCCGAACGAGCAGGAGCTCCAAATTTTACCTGCTCTGCTCCAATTCCGACGGCAAGGTCAGCGATGAAAGCATCTTCTGATTCTCCAGAGCGGTGGCTGACAACAACGCTCCATTTATTTTTCATTGCAAGCTTTGCGGCTGATATTGATTCTGTTACTGTTCCAATCTGGTTGACTTTCAATAATAGTGCATTGCATGACTTGTTTTTTACAGCAAGCTCAATTCTCGATGGATTTGTTACAAGAAGATCATCTCCAACTAATTGAATTTTCTTGCCGAGCTTTTCATTCATTAATCTCCATCCTTCAAAATCATCCTCGGAAAATCCGTCTTCGATTGTTGTGATAGGGAATTTATTGCAAAGCTCAGAATAATAATCTGCAAGCTGTTTTTTGGAAAATCTCCTGTCGAGAATTGTGTATTTTCCTGAATCCTTATCATAAAACTCCGACGATGCAGGGTCTAATCCAAGGAATATCTTTCCTGAGTATCCTGCCTTATTGATTGCCTCGACTATAATTGCAAGCCGTTCTTCAACAGTTTTAATTTCAGGAGCAAATCCTCCTTCATCTCCCAATAATGTTGCCCTTGCTCCGAATTTTTCCTTGAGGATTTTTTTTAATGCATGATATGTTTCTGTTCCTGCTCTGAGTTTTTCCGAGAAGGAATTGAATTTTACAGGAAGAATCATGTGCTCCTGAACATCATTATCTACACCGACATGCTTTCCTGAATTGATTATGTTCATCTGAGGAATTGGCATTGATGGTGTTGTTCCTGCAATTTTTGAGATGTATTTGTAGAGAGGAATTTTTTGTGATATTGCTCCTGCTTTGCATACTGCAATTGATACTGCAAGGATTGCGTTTGCTCCGAGTTTTGTTTTATTTTTTGTGCCATCGAGAGATATCATCAGGTTGTCTATTTCTGATTGTTTTGTGCAGTCTTTTCCGACGAGCTTTTTCGATATAATCCTGTTTACATTTTCTACTGCTTTCAGAACGCCTTTTCCGTTGTAACTTTTTCCATTATCCCTTAATTCATGTGCTTCATGGATTCCTGTTGATGCACCGCTTGGGACAATTCCTGTTACAGAGAAATCATTGACGAGGATTTCAGCCTCAACTGTCGGGTTTCCTCGGGAATCGAGAACTTGCCTTGCGATTATTTTTTTGATTTTTGCCATAACTTGGTTCATAGAGAAGGAGTTATTTAAACATTCTGATTCATATTTCCTTACATCTGTTTTTTGCAGAAAGCTTATTAAACAAATTATTCATCCTTAAATTTATTCTCTTATGCGGAGGCAGCGGAAGTAAACTTCCTGGTCTCCGCATTCGCAGATGCTCATGCGGAGGTGCCGGAGTGGCCAAACGGGATAGGCTTAGGACCTATTAGCTTAGTGCTTACGCAGGTTCGAATCCTGTCCTCCGCATTTCATTT
>CAZXRI010000174.1:0-2882 GCA_964642765.1 uncultured Methanosarcinales archaeon
ACCGCATCTTCTGCAGTGAACCATATTCTTCTTTCCAGATTTTTTACCTTTAGATGGAGTTCCTTTCATTTTGCCAGATAAAGTTTAATTAGCAGTTTTCAGGATTATTGCGTCGAGATAACAGTGATTGTGTCTCCCCTTATGAAAATTATCCCTAATCTCTTCTTAAGCTCTCCGTTTACATGCTCTTCTGCATCCTCAAGCACTACGTTTATGTGCGGATCAAATGACTTTAGATTTCCAATATATTGCTTTCCGCCTTTCATCTCTACTATTACTCTCTTGTTTCTTGCATTGTTCAATGCATCAAATGGTCTTAATGCTTCCATTGTAAATACCTCACGAAAAACTAGAATTAGACGGGGTATATAAATGTTACTGCAAAATCATCAGCATCAAATTTTAAGTAATCTTTAAATATCATCTTGAATAATCCTCAGTTATGGATTTCAACTTAATCACAGATAAATGGCAGAAGCACTGGCAGGAATATAATATATTCAAAGTCAAGGAAGACAAATCCAAAAAAAAATATTATGTTCTTGAAATGTATCCTTATCCGTCGGGAAGCGGCTTGCACATGGGGCATGTCAGGAATTATGCTATCGGAGATTCTTTTGCAAGATTCAAGAGAATGAAAGGATTTAATGTTCTTTATCCAATGGGATATGATGCATTTGGATTGCCTGCTGAGAATGCCGCTATCGAGAGAAAAATCCATCCAGAAAAATGGACTCTGAACAATATGGATTTAATGAGAAGCCAACAGCAGAAGCTTGGATTAAGTTATGATTGGTCAAGGGAAATCGCAAGCCTTTATCCTGAATATTATAAATGGAACCAGTGGATTTTCCTGAAGTTTTACGAGAATGGTTTGGCATATAAGAAAAAATCTGCTGTAAACTGGTGTCCTTCATGCAAAACTGTCTTGGCAAACGAGCAGGTTGTCGACGATAAATGCTGGCGATGTAAGTCAGATGTTGAGCAGAAGGATTTGGAGCAGTGGTTTTTCAACATTAAAAAATATGCTGATGAATTGCTTGAAGGAATTGACAAGCTTGAGCATTGGCCTGAAAGAGTTAAGATAATGCAGAGAAACTGGATTGGAAAGAGCAAAGGCGTTCAGCTAGATTTCCAGATTGTTGATTCTGATAAAAAAATTAGCGTCTTTACGACGAGGCCAGATACTGTTTACGGAATTACTTATCTTGTATTTGCTCCTGAGCATCATTTTATTGCTGAGCTTGTGAAAGGAACAAAGCATGAAAAGCATGTTATGGAATTCTGCGAAAAAGTCCGCAGGCTGTCATCTGAAGAAAGAACATCAGAGGAAAAGGAGAAGAACGGAATATTTACAGGAAGGTATTTTATCAATCCATTTACTGACGAGAAATGCCCGTTATGGGTTGCGGATTATGCATTGATGGAATACGGCACAGGAGCTGTGATGGCTGTTCCTGCACATGACCAAAGGGATTTCATGTTTGCAAAAAAATATTCACTTCCGATAAAGGTTGTTATCAAGCCCGCTGATTATGATTTGAATTCAAACAATATATCAAGGGCATTTATTGATGACGGATTTATGGTTAATTCAGGAGAATTTAATGGCATGAAAAACCTGAATGCAATGGAATCAATTTCTGATTTTGCCGAGAAGAAAAAATTCGGAAGCAGAGCTTTTGCATACAAGCTGAGAGACTGGCTTGTTTCTCGTCAACGATATTGGGGAACTCCGATTCCTATGGTTTACTGCAAAAAGTGCGGGATTGTTCCTGTTCCTGAAAATGATTTGCCTGTAATCCTGCCAAAGGATGTTGAATTTACACCGTCTGGAAATCCACTTGCAACATCAAAGAGCTTTGTCGAGTGCAAATGCCCGAAATGCAATGCAGATGCACGCAGGGAGACTGATACAATGGATACATTTGTTGATTCATCATGGTATTTCCTCAGGTATTGCTCTCCTAATAAAAATGAAAAAATCTTCGACGAAAAAGCTGTTTCATATTGGATGAATGTTGACCAGTATATCGGAGGAATTGAGCATGCAATTCTGCATTTGCTTTATTCAAGATTTTTTACAAAAGCGCTTCGTGATTTAGGATTGCATGAATTTGACGAGCCGTTTAATCGGCTTTTATGTCAGGGAATGGTTACAAAAGACGGAGCAAAGATGTCCAAGAGTATTGGAAATGTTGTCAGCCCCGACGAGATTATAGGAAGGTATGGTGCAGATACAGCAAGGCTTTTTATCTTGTTTGCTGCACTCCCCGAGAAGGAATTGGACTGGAGCGATTCAGGAGTTGAAGGATGCTTTAAGTTTCTTAACAGGGTTGCTTCCCTTATAGAGGAAATGCCTGAGTTTTCTGGCAAGGATGAAATATCCGAAATTGACAAAGCTGTTCTTAGCAAGACTCATAAGGCAATAAAAATAGTCGAGGATTATATCGAGGAATTTAAATTTTCGCTTGCTCTTGGAGCAACAATGGAATTTGCAAACTTCATGAGCAGCTACAAGGAAAATTCCAAATCAGTCAACAAGAATATTTATTTTGAGTCCCTGAAAATTCTGGCTTTGATTATGTCTCCATTTACGCCGCATCTTTCAGAGGAGATTTGGGAGAAGCTTGGTTTAAATAATGACGAAAAGGGATTTATCTCGCTTGAAAAATGGCCAAAATACGACGAGAAAAAGATTGACTTGATTTCAGAGGCATCTATTGATTTGGTTTCAGGTGTTTCTTCTGACATAAGGAATGTGATTGAGCTGACTAAAATATCGCCGAAAAAAATCACGCTTATCGTTTCATCGGAATGGAAGTATGTTTTGTTTGATTCAATGAAAAAAGAGATTGAGAATTCCCGTGATTTTAAGCAGG
>CAZXRI010000175.1:0-2878 GCA_964642765.1 uncultured Methanosarcinales archaeon
TCGCGTCTAAGGAATCTGAAAGAAAGCTTAGAGATAATAGAAGACAGCATAGAGAAAGGGCTTATTGAAAGGCAGAGGAATATAGGATTTAATTCATCAGCTGCATGTGCAGATATGCTGGAAATATTGCTACATAAAAAATCCCTGATTGATCCAGGATTCATAATAAAGCATGAATGGCTAAAATCAAAAAATAAAATCTCCGAGAAATTTCTGTTTGAATTCCCCCAAAAGAAGGAAATTCTTGACTTGATATATCAGATTGAAGAAAAGCGTGATATACTTTGTTATGGCAAGCCGCAAAAAATTGAGGTTATCAGAGAAGTCATAATTAATTTCAACAAGCTTAAGGATTTATTCAGAGAGGCTGGTCTAAATGAAATCTAAACTAATTGCATATGCTATGGACTTTGCATCATTCCTTATACAGAAAACCAATGACAAAGAACAAATAAAACAAATCTTACTATTTGGCTCTGTATCCAGAGAAGAAGCTACACAAGAAAGCGATGTAGATTTATTTATAGATTTAATTCGTGAAGATAAAAAAATAGAGAATGAGCTAAAAGAAATCCTAAACCAATTCATGCAGTCCAGCAAGTTTAACAATTATTGGAAATTGCTCGGAATAAAAAATGAATTAAGGCTGGTGATTGGGGAATTAAATAAATGGGAAGACCTCAAGCCGAGCATAATCTCAAATGGGATTACCCTATACGGGAAATTTCAGTCGGATATTAAAGGAGAGCACAAGGTATTTTTTATCTGGGAGAATATAAAGCCTAATTCCAAGAGAGTATTATTCAACAAGCAGATGTTTGGAAATACGCAAGGAAAAAAATTTTATGACGGGTTACTCCAGAAATATAAAGCTGAACGGCTTGGCAAGGGATGTATAATTGTGCCGATAGAACATTCAAATGTTTTTTATAATCTCTTTAAAAAATATAAGATTACAGTCAAGATAAAGAAGGTTGTGGAGTATTGATTGGTTTTATATTTGAAAAGTATAATGAGGCAGGCAGATTTAAGTTTGGAAGAATTGATTGAGTTGATAAGAGGTCATTTATTCTTTTTATACCTTCTTCACCACATAATACCCTTCTCTCTCGTACCCCAGCATCCTGAAATATTCCCTTGCTCCAATACCAGAAATAACAACAATCTTTTTCTTTCCATTTGCGACGGAAATTTCTTCTGCTTTCTTCATAAGTCTCTTGCCAATTCCTCTATGCTGAAAACTCTCGTCTGAAATCTTGCCGATTGGCAATGCAGGAGAATAAACATGAATCTCCCTGATTAATGCAGAATCTTTTGTAATTTCAGGACGCAGAAATTGAGACGGAAACCTCAGCCTGCAATAACCAAAGAGAATATCATTTTTTTTATCTTCAGCAGAAATAAAAAATTCCTTACCTCCTGATGCTTCATATTCAAGGACATTGATTGAAATATCTTCCAGTTTTATCTTGATTTTTCCGTCGAGAAGATTAATGCCAGCCTCTCTTGCCCTTATGTCTCGGCACTTAATCTTATTCTTTCTCATAACCTCATCAACATACTGCCTCAAGTTTGTTTTATCAACCCCTGATTCAGTCATGAAAGTCGGAATATCCCTCTGGACGCGGATAATCCTGCAATACTCAGGAACATATCCCATAAACTCTGCAATCATCTCAGCAGCATCTTTCGTCGGGATTGGCTCAAACTTTCCTTTTTTCCATTCAGTAAACAAACGAGTTCCCTTCATAACCATGCACGGATAAATCTTAATCATGTCAGGACGATAATCTGGATTATCAAACAATTCTCTCATGCCTTTTCTGTCCATCTCCCTTGATGTAAGAGGAAGCCCAGGCATATAATGTGCTGTAATCTTAAATCCCAAATCCTTCAAAATACGGAAGCTTTCAATTGTATCCTTAACAGTATGCCCTCGATGAACTTCCTTCAAAACCTCATCGTAAACAGACTGCACTCCTATCTCAACCCTTGTACAGCCCAATCTCAGCATATCATTTCCCTGCTCGAGCTTTCCATAATCAGGCTTTGTTTCTATCACAAGAGCAACACACCTTATTTTTGCAGTTTCGTTTTCTTTCTGCAAATCCTCGAGAGAGATTTCATCTTTACCATCAAGAATATTCTCGTAATCAAAATTCCTGCAGTCGTGATTTGAAAAATTCCCAGAGGATTTTTCATTAACAAAATCATATTTTGCATTTAGTATCTTGCTGTGAATCCTTGCTGTCCTCTCAGGAGTAAGCTCGCACGGAAGCTCAAAAAAATCCTTGAATTTATCCATGTTGAATTCTTTATCGGATTTTCCGTTAGTTTTTTCGTCTGTAAAAAACATTTTTGAGAAATCATTCATTGCCTTGAAAATAAACTTCACGAAATACTCCTGATAATCCTTTGGATAAAAATTAAATGTTCCTCCCTGAATCACAACCTCAACCTTCTCGGGAAAATGTCCTGAAACATAATACTGCTCTAATCTGTTGAAAACAATAAGATAAGGATCATAATGGTTTCTTATCGACCTCAGTGTCGAAGGTTCTCTTCCTGTATAACTCTGAGGAACATTTCCAAATGTAGAATTTGGACCTCCAGGGCAATAAGAGCAAACACCATGCGGGCATCCGAACGGCTTTGTCATCATTGAAATAACAGCAACCCCTGATATTGTCCTTGTCGGCTTTCTGAGGAGGAATTTTCTGACAATATCAAAATCAGATTTATTTGCATTGAGAATAATGTCTGTGTCAGTCGGGATTTCCTTCATGCCATACTTTTTACATAGATTAATCTTTAGTCTGGTGATTTCCTGCTTAGATAAATTTCTCTCCTGAATCTTTCCGATTAACTCAGAAACATA
>CAZXRI010000176.1:0-2827 GCA_964642765.1 uncultured Methanosarcinales archaeon
TCTATAAGAAATACGGCAGCAGCAAGGACAGTTGTCCACAAGCCATTTTTGTCTGCAAGAGCTGATTGCGTGCAGTTAATTGTCTTGACAATCTTGTCCTGAATTTTCCATTCCTGCTTTAATTCATCGTAAGTCTTGTTCGAGTCAATCTCAAGCCCCATTGTTGTTGCAAGCATCATAACAGCAACGTCTTCTGCATAATCTCCTGCTTTTTCGTCTGTTTCTCCGAATGGGTGATGCTCGCTTAAATATCCATACATATTCTGGTCAGCAGGAATAGCACAGCCTATTGAAGATGCAATTAACCTGTTTGGCTCATTTGTTGAGTTCTTTGCCATAACACAATAAACAATCTGCCCCTGCTTTAATTCTGCAAGTCCCTGTATCTTGGGAACAATCTTGCAATGAGGCGGCAATATGCTCGATACAAGAACAAGATTATACTTTTCAATTCCTGCATCCCTTAATGCCATTTCAAAAGAACCAAGCTGCTCCCTGTGCTTACCAACTCCCTTGGTAAAAAATATCCTTGTAGGAACCATGTGCATTTTAAAATATGCAATACACAACACTTGTATTTAAGATTTTTTATTTTCGCATAGCATTAAAAAATTTGAACATTAAAAAGATTAATTAATCCATGCCAACATCTCAGGATTATGAATCAAAATCAATGGCAAAATTTTATTATTCATCTTGAAGATAATTGCATAAAGGATTTCAGTAACTTAATTTCCGACGAGAAAAAGGCAGTTGAAATCCTAAAGCCAGCAATAATGGATTCTGTCGGGAAATCCTGCAAGGGAAAGTTTGGAGTTGCATTCTCAGGAGGAGTTGATTCAACATTAATTGCATTCATCGCAAAAAAGCTCGGGCATAAATTTACCTGTTACACAGTCGGCTTGGAGAATGCCCAAGATGTTGTTCATGCAAGAAAAATATCAAAAGAGCTTGGCTTTAATATAAGGGAAAAAATCCTCACTCTCGACGAGCTTGATAATATTGTAAGAGATGTTGTAAAAATCCTGAAAGAGCCTGATGTTACAAAGGTTTCTGTTGGTGCTGTTGGCTATGCAATTTTTGACATGGCAAAGTCCGACGGTGTTGAAACAATTTTCACAGGCTTGGGCTCGGAAGAGATATTCGCAGGCTATGACAGGCATGCAAAAGCACTTGAATCTCTCGGTGAAAATAATAATGAGAACAATAAAAATGAAAATCATTCTCCAAATAACTTCAAAGCTCTGCATGAAGAATGCTGGAAAGGACTGAAAGGAATGTGGCAGAGGGATTTATCGAGGGACTTTGCCATTGCTGAAAAATTCGGGATTGAAATATCTGCTCCATTCCTAGAAAAAGAGGTTATTGTTTCAGCCATGAATATTCATCCTAAACTAAAGCTTGATTCAGAGCATAAGAAAATAATCCTGAGAAAAACAGCAGAAAGCATTGGATTGCCGAAAGAATTTGCATGGCGAGGAAAAAAAGCAGCACAATATGGAAGCAAGTTTATTCTTGGCTTGGATAAATTATCGAGGAGAAATGGGTTTGGGATGAAGAAGGATTATTTGGCATCACTTACCCAATATGCAATTCCACAACATCACCATCCATAAGCTTGTGATGAAGCTTTCTTATCGGCATTCCCTGAAACCTTGCGCTCTTTCCCCATACTCTTGCATACCTGAATTTCCTGACAAAATCCCTGTGAAGCTTTTCGCACATATCGCTCAATGTTGAATCTGTTCTCATTATCAAAGGAACATCAAGGTCTGCCTTTTTTCCTGCTTCCTTGCAGAAAACCCTCATCAAATTAAGCTTATGAAACACCATCTCCTTAAGCTCGTCGAGATTTATTTTCATTTCAGCAGAAATAAGAACATCTGGCTTTAAGATTCTCTTAATCATCTCAATCTGTTTTTCATCTGCCATGTCTATTTTGTTCAAAGCAACAACAGAAGGGATGTATTTCTTGTTTCCTTCGAGAACATCAATAAACTGCTCTGCATCAATATCCTCTCTCAAGACAACGTTTGCATTCATTATCCTGAATTCCTTGAGAATTGCAACAATTGTTTCCTCGTCGAGTTTTGTCAGCTTGACAGTTGTTCCAACATCAATTCCGCCATAAGGCTTTCTTTCTATTTTAACGTCTGGCTTTCTCTGATTAAGCCTCAGGTTATAGTCATGTATCTCATGCAGAATTACCTCAAGATGCTCAGGATAGAACACATCAACAATAATTAATGCAAGGTCAGCAGACATGGCATAACTCAAAGATTCCTTTCCTCTTCCTGTTCCCTTTGATGCTCCAGCAACAATCCCTGGCACGTCGAGAATCTGGATTTTTGCGTGCTTGTATTCCATCAATCCCGGGATACATTCAAGTGTTGTAAAAGCATAAGCCGCAACTTTAGAGTTTGCCTTTGTAATGGCATTAAGCAGAGTGCTTTTTCCTACTGACGGAAACCCGATAAGAATAACTGTTGCATCTCCTGTTTTTTTTACTGTTGGCGGAGATGATTTGCCTGCTGCAATCCTCATCTGCTTTTCTTTAATGACAGCAATCTTTGCCTTGACAAGCCCAACGTGAAACTGTGTTTTTTTATTATATTTTGTCTTCTTTAATTCATCCTCAAGCTCCTTAATCCGTTCATTTGATTTAGAGCTGTCTCCCATGAGATATATTATTCTGGAGAGGTATAAAAGGTTATCACTTTTGTTGATTCATAAATCCCAAATACAAATATAAAAAATGGATTTTATGGAGAGTTATTAACTAAACTTTTGCAAATTTCTTTATAAATACAAATATAAGGAAGAATGT
>CAZXRI010000177.1:0-2811 GCA_964642765.1 uncultured Methanosarcinales archaeon
TACCCCGCAGCTTGCTGCGATTGGGATAGGCGATGCCTATATTCTGCTTTATTTGGTATAATTTTATTCGTCCTCACATGACTTTTGAGAAAACGCCTGCGGAGAGGGTTGGGATTGTAAAGAATGATTGGATGGGGTTAATTGGAATTTAATGTTAATGAGTAAGGTTCAGCGAAATCTGAAGGAGAAATAATTTTCAATTTATACCCCTTTTTATTTGCTAAATCAATAATCTCTTCTTTCTTAGAATCAGAAACAAGGAAATATAAAGGACGAGCAATAGTTTTCATTAAAGAGGCAACTCTTAGAGAATATTCATCGTCTCTCATGTTTTCACAATTAGGAGCTGATTTTTGTCTGATAAAATCTAGAAGAGCAGGTGTAAATCCAATACTATGTCGTGAATCTAATAATGCGTTTAATGTTCTGTTGCAAGCACATACTTCTACTTCTTTCCTATTTCTCACTATGCTCATAAAAATAATTCCTGCAGAAGTTTTTTCTTTTCTTAAAACCCAAGATTCAGATGCTTCTTGTAGTAATGATAGATGGAAGAAAAAATCTGGATTACCTGATAATAGGGATTGGCTCATCTTCTTTAGTCATACCAAAGGTGTAATTAAAAAAATCCTCCTCAGAGTTTATTCTTTTACAATTTACAACCTTATAATCACTTCCTTCCAAAAGAAAGAAGGCAAATAAATCGTTTTGTTTTGCATCTATGAAATTTTGGTCTTTAATTACCTCATCTTCAATAACTAAGTTGTTTATATCTTTAGCTAAGAGAATTTCCCCTTTTGTTCTTAATATCGCCAAAGGTTTTTTTTCTGCCATTTTTACCAGCTTCTCAGCCGAACACCTCTTTTTTGGGAGTTTTATCTATCTCCAATTATATAAGTCTATCTATTATTTATTTTTTTCGGTTTTAAATTTGAAAAAATCACTTTTTGTAACTTTTGAATATTTATATCATTCGTTAAAATGTCCTGTGATTATGTGTAACCCCATAAACTTTACAATATACAATTTCACAAACCTTAAATATCTCTTAACCTGAATTTATCACATGCAATCCTACGAAATAACACCAAACAAAAACGCATTCTTCTTATACAGGTTTATCGTCGGAATAATCTTCTCTTTCATCCTGCTGTTGGTTTCATCAGTATTCTTCCTGAAAACTCCAATTATATTAACCATCATTGCACTCTGCCTGCTCATTGCCAACACAGCCAGATATTTTTTGCTGTCAATAAGATTCTCCAAAGAAAAATACATCTTCCTCGGGAATAAAATAATCAGGAAATCAGGAAGCATTTTCTCAGACAGGCAGACAGAGCTGATAATCCAGAACATAACTCATGTTGAATTAAGTCAGCCTTATATCGAGAATAAGCTGTTTATGACCGGAAACATAATAATCCAGTCAGCAGGAAGCAGCGGCATTGAAATCCTCCTCTATGGAATTGACAAGCCGCAGGAGATATACGATTATGTTCTCAGCTTAATGAAGCACAATGGATTCATGCTCACAAAATCAAATCTTGTTGCAAGAGAAAAGCCTCATCCAATTGGTGTTTTTTTCGAGGTATTCAGGAGCTTTTTTGCTGTAATTGCATTTGTGATGTTTATATTAATTGATTTTATTGCAGAGGACAACTCCTCATTCGACATATCCAAATTTGTTTCAGGAAACTTCGGCATTATAATAGTAATAGGATTGCTGTTCCTTCTCGGCTTGTTCATCAGGTCAATATTCCAGTATCTTGATTTGCAGAAAAGAGTCTATGAGATTTATAATGATGCTATTGTTTATGGCGAGGGATTTCTAAGCAGGAATTATGCGATTATCCCTATTGAGAATCTTGCTGATACAACGATAACACAATCTCTTGTGGACAGGATATTCGGGCTTTACGACGTGAAAATAAGCTGTCAGGGCGCAAAGCAGGAAATTCTATTCAAGAACCTTGCAAACGGACAGAAAATAGAAGAGACTATTGACAGCCTGATTCATGAGAAAAAAACATGGAAAGCAAGCACTCAAAAAAAGGCAGACAACCAGATTATCTCCGAGAAAAAAACTGCTGAGGAAAAACCAGAGAAAGAAACCATATCATATGATAATTCATTCACAGCAGAATTCACAATGGACAAGGCAAGGACGCTTATTCCTGCTCTATTCATATTGCTGTTTTTTCTTATTGTAATTCCTGCATTAATCCTTATTCCGCTTAACCTGATTTCAGGAGGGATTTACGTCCTCGCTCCGACGCTTCTTATGATTATGATTCCTCTGGCGCTCTCAGGAGTATTCCAGTTTATAGGCAGCATGATAGCAGCCAATACAACAAAATACTTTGTCAGGCAGGGTAGCATTGAAAAGCATGTTGATTTCCTCAGCACGAGCAAGAAGCAGTTTACAGTCGAGAAAATCACAGGGGTTGTGTTTATTGAAAGCTTCATAGACAAGCTGTTTAACACATGCTCGATAGATTTTGTTTCGATTGGCTCGGATGAATCAATCAAATTCCTCAACATAAAAAAGAGCAAGGAACTATACCAAAACATTCTCGGAAAAGCAGGCATATACCTGAATGAACCAGTATATAGGATTGAATCCAGGTTTTCCCTCGGTGAAATGCTCAAGGCAAATATTCTGGTTGTATTTGGGATTCTTTGTTTATCAGCAGGATTGATAATTGCCGGCATATTCAACAAGCTTTATCTCATTGGGATATTGCCGATTATAATTGGTTTTGTAATTGCCGTCATATATCGGACAGCTTATTACAGGAAATCAAGGCTTGT